>DASYRU010000533.1:0-7255 GCA_036004165.1 Actinomycetota bacterium | reverse complement strand
AGCCTGCATCCGTTCTCGGGCAAAGGATCCGCGAATGGCCACTGAGGTTCGCAGCCAGTCCGGGCTCGACGGCTACTTCCACATCTCCGAGCGCGGCTCGACGGTCCAGCGTGAGGTCCGCGGCGGTCTCGCCACCTTCTTCACGATGGCCTACATCATCGTCCTGAACCCGCTGATCCTCGGCTCCGCCCAGGACGTCGACGGCCAGCGCCTCGACCTCGGCGCGCTCACCACCTCCACCGCCCTGGTCGCCTTCGCGATGACGCTGCTGATGGGGGTGGTCGGCCGCTACCCGTTCGCGATCGCCGCCGGCCTCGGGTTGAACGCCGTGGTCGCCTTCCAGCTCGCCGCCCAGATGACCTGGCCGGCGGCGATGGGCGTGGTGGTGCTCGAGGGGCTGATCATCACCCTGCTGGTCCTCACCGGGCTGCGGCAGTGGGTGATGGACGTGATCCCGCTGGCGCTCAAGCAGGCCATCAGCGTCGGCATCGGCCTGTTCATCGCCTTCATCGGCCTGGTCGACGCCGGCATCGTCCGGCGCATCCCCGACGCGGCCAACACCACCGTGCCGGTGCAGCTCGGCGTCGGCAGCCGCCTGATCGGCTGGCCGACGGTCGTGTTCGTGGTCGGCCTGCTGCTCACGTTCGTGCTGTTCGCCCGCAGGGTGCGGGGCGCGATCCTGATCGGCATCGTGGTCACCGCCGCCTTCGCGATCCTGCTCAACGCGATCGTCGACGTCGGGCCGAGGATCGACGCGGCCGGCAACGTCAACCCGGCCGGCTGGGCGTTGACCGTCCCCAGCTTCCCGGACAGCCTGGTCGGCTCGCCGGACTTCAGCCTGCTCGGCGCCTTCAGCATCGGCGGCAGCTTCGCCCAGGTCGGCGTCATCGTGGCGGTGCTGTTCGTGTTCACGATCATGCTGAGCGACTTCTTCGACACCATGGGGACGGTGATCGGCGTCGCCAACGAGGGCGGGCTGCTCGACAAGGACGGGCGGCTGCCCGGCGTCGGCCCGGTGCTGCTGGTCGACAGCCTCGCCGCGGCCGCCGGCGGCGCCGCCTCCTGCTCCTCCAACACCACCTACATCGAGTCGGCCGCCGGGGTCGGCGAGGGCGCGCGGACCGGGCTCGCCAGCGTGGTCACCGCCCTGCTGTTCCTGGTGGCGCTGTTCCTGACGCCGCTGGTCGAGGTGGTCCCGCTCGAGGCGGCCGCGCCCGCCCTGGTGGTGGTCGGCTTCCTGCTCATGACCCAGGTCGCCCAGATCCCGTGGGACGACCTGGAGGTCGCCATCCCGGCCTTCCTGACCATCGTGCTGATGCCGTTCACCTTCTCGATCACCAATGGCATCGGCGCCGGTTTCATCGCCTACGTGGTCCTCAAGGCGGCCAGGGGCAAGTGGCGCGACCCGGGGCTGCTGCTGTGGATCATCGCGCTCCTGTTCCTGGTCTACTTCGCCATCGACCCGGTCGAGCGGCTGCTGGGCGTGGACTGAGCGCGGCCAGGGCGTGGTCGACCTGGTGATCCGCGGCCGGCGGGTGCTGACCGCCGAAGGCATCCGTCCGGCCGCGGTGCACGTCGACGGCGAGCGGATCGTCAGGGTCGCCGGCCACGACGTGGTGCCCAGCGGGGCGCGGCTGGTCGAGGCGGGCGACGCCGTGGTCATGCCGGGGCTGGTCGACACCCACGTCCACATGAACGACCCGGGCCGGACCGACTGGGAGGGCGTCGGGCACGCCACCAGGGCGGCCGCCGCGGGCGGGGTCACCACCGTGGTCGACATGCCGCTGAACAGCCTGCCGCCGACCACCACGGTGGCGGCGCTGCTGGCCAAGCGGGCCGCGGCCGCCGGGCGCTGCCACGTCGACGTCGGCTTCTGGGGCGGGATCGTCCCAGGCAACCTGGCGGCGCTGCCCGCCCTGGCCGACGCCGGGGTGCTCGGCTGCAAGGCCTTCCTGGCCGACTCCGGGGTGGAGGAGTTCCCACCCGTCGAGCTGCCGGAGCTGGAGGCGGCCATGGCGGCGCTGGCCGCCCATGACGTCCCGACCCTGGTCCACGCCGAGGCGCCGGGGCCGCTGGCGGCGGCCGCCGCCGAGGTCGAGCGGGCCGGTGCCGACCCGCGCCGCTACCGCACCTGGCTGGACAGCCGGCCCGACCTGGCCGAGGTGGAGGCGGTCATGGCCGTGGCCGAGCTGGCCGGGCGCACCGGCGCCCGAGCCCACGTCGTCCACCTGTCGTCGGCGGAGGCGCTCGGGCCGCTGCGCCGGGCCCGCCGTGACGGGGTGCGGGTGAGCGCCGAGACCTGCCCCCACTACCTGAGCCTGGCCGCCGAGGACGTCGCTGACGGGGCCACGGTGCACAAGTGCGCGCCGCCCATCCGGGCGGCCGCCAACCGGGAGCGGCTGTGGGCGGCCCTCGGCGACGGCAGCGTGGCCACCGTGGCCAGCGACCACTCGCCCTGCCCGCCGGACCTCAAGCGCCTGGAGGACGGCGATTTCCTGGCGGCCTGGGGCGGCATCTCGTCCCTGCAGCTCGCCCTGCCGGTGGTCTGGTCCGAGGCCAGCGCCCGCGGCCGCACGCTGGCGGAGCTGGCCGGCTGGATGGCCGCCGCCCCGGCCCGCCTGGTCGGGCTGGCCGGCCGCAAGGGCGCGATCGCCGCGGGCCGCGACGCCGACCTGGTCCTGTTCGACCCCGACGCCGTCTTCCGGGTCGAGGCGGCCGGCCTCCAGCACCGCCACCCGGTCACGCCGTACGCTGGACGCATGCTGCGCGGGGTGGTGCTGGCGACCTGGCTGCGGGGCCGGAAGGTCTACGACGGCGGCCGCTTCGCCGAGCGGCCGCTCGGGACGCTGCTGCGGCGCGAGGAGACTGGATGACCGACGCGTTCGAGCTCCTCGACCTCGCCGCCAAGCGGCTCGGCGGCATGGCGGTGGCCGCCAACGACGAGTTCTTCGGGCCGAAGGAGCGCCTACTGGAGCCGGCCGCGGCGGTGTCGGTGCCCGGCCGCTACACCGACCGCGGCAAGTGGGTGGACGGCTGGGAGACCAGGCGGCGCCGCGAGGCGGGGCATGACTGGTGCGTGGTCCGCCTCGGGGTGCCGGGGGTGGTCCGCGGCGTGGTGGTGGACACCACCCACTTCAAGGGCAACCACCCGCAGGCCTGCTCGCTGGACGGGCTGGCCGGCGACTGGGTGGAGCTGCTGCCACGCACCGAGCTGGCCCCGGATGCCGAGCAGCGCCTGCCGGTCGACGCGCCGGTCCTGGTGACCCACGTGCGCCTCAACATCCACCCCGACGGCGGGGTGGCGCGGCTGCGCGTCCACGGCGAGCCCCTGCCCGACCTGCGCGCCCTGGCCGGCCCTGCCGGCGGCGCGTTCGACCTGGCCGCCGCCGCCAACGGCGGCGAGGCGGTCGACTGCAGCGACATGTTCTTCTCCTCCCGCCACAACCTGGTGATGCCGGGGGACGCCGCCGACATGGGCGAGGGCTGGGAGACCCGCCGGCGGCGCGGCCCCGGCCACGACTGGGTGGTCGTGCGGCTGGCCGCCGAGGCGGTGGTCGAGCGGGTCGAGGTGGCCACCACCCATTTCAAGGGCAACCACCCGGAGAGCTGCACGGTGGAGGCGTGCCTGGCGCCAGACGGCGGCCGCCACCAGGCGCCGCAGACCGGCTGGTGGACGATGGTGGCCCGCAGCCGCCTGGGTCCGCACGCCACCCACGCCTTCCCGGTCGCCGCCGAGGGTCCGGCCACCCACGTGCGCCTGGCCATCCACCCCGACGGCGGGGTCAGCCGCCTGCGGGTGTTCGGCCGGGTTGGCGACGATGGCTGGCGGCGCTGGGGCGTCGACTGGCTGAACGCGCTGGCGGCGCCGCAGGCCGAGGCGGAGCTGCTGGCCTGCTGCGGCTCGACCGCCTGGGCGGCGGGGATGGCGCAGCGCCGCCCGTTCGCGGACGCCGACGCCATGGCCACCAACGCCGACCAGGTGTGGGCCGCCCTCGGCCAGGAAGACTGGCTGGAGGCCTTCGCCGCCCACCCCCCGATCGGCGAGCGCGCCGCCGCCGGCTGGTCCGCCGGCGAGCAGGCCGGGGTGGCCGCCGCCGACCAGGCCACCCTGGCCGAGCTCGCCGAGGGGAACCGGGTCTACGAGGAGCGGTTCGGGCGCACCTTCCTGATCTGCGCCACCGGCCAGTCGGTCGCGGCGATGCTGGCGGCGCTGCGCCAGCGGCTCGGCAACGACCCGGCGACCGAGCTGCGGGTGGCCGCCGAGGAGCAACGCAAGATCACCCGCCTGCGTCTGGAGAAGCTGTTGCGACCATGAGCGCCATCACCACCCACGTCCTGGACACCGCCACCGGCCGCCCGGCGGCCGGGGTCCCGGTCACCCTCGAGGTCCTCGAGCAGAGCGGCGGCTGGGCCCGGGTCAGCACCGGGGTGACCGGCCCGGACGGCCGGCTCGCCGGCCTGGTGCCCGACGGCCGCGAGATCCTGGCGGGCGTGCACCGCCTCAGGTTCGACACCGGCGCATGGTTCGCCGGCCGCGGCCAGCCGGGCTTCTACCCGGAGGTGACCGTCGTGTTCGAGGTGACCGACCCCGCCGAGCACCACCACGTCCCCCTGCTGCTCAGCCCCTACGGCTACACCACCTACCGGGGGAGCTGACCGCCGCATGGGCGCCGTCCTCGGCCACAACCGCTACGGCAAGTCGGGCATCCGGCTGGTCAGGGTGGCCCGCCACGCCGACCGCCACGAGCTGGTCGACCTGACCGTCGACGTCGCCCTCGAGGGCGACTTCGCCGCCACCCATCTGGCCGGCGACAACGCCGCCGTGCTGCCGACCGACACCATGCGCGGCACCGTCTACGCCTTCGCCGGCGAGCAGCCGGTCGCCGAGCCGGAGGCGTTCGGGCTGCGGCTGGCCGGCCACTTCGCCGACACCGTGCCGGCGGTGACCCGCGCCAGGGTCCACCTGGTGGAGGAGCCGTGGGCCCGGATCGAGGTCGCCGGCGCCCCCCACCCGCACGCCTTCGTCGGCGCCGGCGGCGGCCGGCGGACCGCCACCGTCACCCGGGAGCGTTCCGGCGCCTGGGTGGTGGCAGGGCTCGCCGACCTGCTGGTGCTCAAGACCACCGGGTCCGGCTTCGAGGGGTTCCTGAAGGACCGCTACACCACCCTGGCCGAGACCGGCGACCGCATCCTCGCCACCGTGGTGACCGCCCGCTGGCGCTACGCCAGCTTGGAGGTCGACTGGGCCAAGGCGGCCGCCGACGTGCGCCGGGTGCTGCTGGAGACCTTCGCCGGCCACCACAGCCGCTCGCTGCAGCAGACCCTGTACGCGATGGGCGAGGCGGTGCTCGCCGCCCGGCCGGAGGTGGCCGAGATCCGCATGTCGATGCCGAACAAGCACCACCTGCCGGTCGACCTGACCCCCTACGGACTCCGCAACGACCGGGAGGTGTTCGTCGCCACCGACCGCCCGTTCGGGCTGATCGAGGGGACGGTGCTCCGCGGCGGCGTCCCGCCGGCGGGTCCCGCCTGGGCGTGAGGGAGGCGCGTGATGGACTTCCTGCAGCCAAGAAGCTTCCCGGAGGCGCTCCAGGCCAAGGCCGAGCGGCCGGAGGCGCTGCCGATCGCCGGCGGCACCGACGTCATGGTCGAGCTGAACTTCGACCGCGGCCGGCCGGCGGCGGTCCTGGACCTGACCAGGATCCCCGAGCTGGCCGCCTGGGACCGCGACGACGGGCGGCTGCGGGTCGGCGCCGCCGTCACCTACGCCCGCGCGATCGCCGAGCTGGCCGGCCCGCTGCCGGGACTGGCGATCGCCGCCCGCACGGTCGGGTCGCCACAGATCCGCAACCGTGGCACGGTCGGCGGCAACCTCGGCTCCGCCTCGCCGGCCGGGGACTGCCACCCGCCCCTGCTGGCAACGGGCGCCGAGGTCGAGGTCGCCTCGGCGGCCGGGAGCCGCCGCATCCCCGTCGGCGAGTTCTTCACCGGCCCCAAGCGCAGCGCCCTGCGCGACGACGAGCTGATCGCCGCCGTCCACGTCCCCGCCGCGGCCGGCCCGCAGCAGTTCGCCAAGATCGGCACCCGCAACGCCATGGTGATCGCCGTCTGCTCGTTCGCCCTCGCGCTCGACCCGGAGCGCGGCCGGGTCGGCACCGGGATCGGCTCGGCCGGGCCGACGCCGCTGCGGGCCGTCCAAGCCGAGTGGTTCCTGCAGGGCGTGCTCGGCGAGGAGGGCCTGTGGGCGTCGCGGGCGCCCCTCGCCGACGCCGTCGCGGCACGCTTCGGGGAGCTGGCCGGCCAGGCCGCCAGGCCGATCGACGACGTCCGCGGCACCGCCGCCTACCGGGTCCACGCCCTCGGCGTGCTCGCCCGGCGCACCCTCGCCTGGGCCTGGGACCAGTACCGCAACGGGAGGACGTGAGATGCGGCTGACCTGCACCGTCAACGGCGAGGCCAGGGTGGCCGACGACCTCTGGGAGGGTGAGAGCCTGCTGTACGTGCTGCGTGAGCGGCTCGGCCTGCCCGGCTCCAAGAACGCCTGCGAGCAGGGCGAATGCGGCTCCTGCTCGGTCTACCTCGACGGGGTGCTGGTCTGCGCCTGCCTGGTCCTGGCCGGCCAGGCCGAGGGGGCCGAGGTCGTCACCGTCGAGGGCCTGGCCGACGGCGACACCCTGCATCCGGTCCAGGAGGCCTTCGTCGCGGCCGGCGCCGTCCAGTGCGGCTTCTGCACCCCCGGCCTGGTCGTCACCACCCCCGACCTGCTGGCCCGCAACCCCTCCCCCACCGACCCCGAGATCCGCGAGGCCCTCGCCGGCAACCTCTGCCGCTGCACCGGCTACGAGAAGGTCCTCGCCGCCGTCCGCCTGGCCGCGGGCAGCACCGGCGACGCCGGGGAGGCCGGGGCGTGAGCGTCCCGGCGGCGCCAACGCGGCAGCCGTTCGCTCCCGCGGGCCCGGTGACCGGCGGGGTGGGCGAGAGCCCGCGGCGGCCCGACGGGGCCCTGAAGGTCAAGGGGGAGTTCGCCTACTCCTCCGACCTGTGGGCCGAGGGGATGCTCTGGGGCGCGACCGTGCGCAGCCCGCACCCGCGGGCCCGGATCCGCTCCGTCGAGGTGGCCGAGGCGCTGGCCACCCCGGGGGTGCTCGCGGTCCTCACCCACGAGGACGTGCCGGGCCGCAAGACCTACGGGCTCGAGATCCCCGACCAGCCGGTGCTGGCCTGGGAGGACGTCCGCTACCAGGGTGAGGCGGTC
>DASYRU010000532.1:0-4209 GCA_036004165.1 Actinomycetota bacterium | reverse complement strand
GCGGCGCCGGACAGGGCCTCCGCGGCCTCCACGTCGCCGCCGCGAAGGAGGGCCGCCGCCCCGGCCTCGTCACCGGCGGCGAGCAGCAACCTCGCCTCGATGGGCCTCCTGGCGGCGGCGAGCAGCCGGGGAGGCCGCCGGCCGCCGGCCGCCCCCAGAGCGACGCGCAGCCGCGCCAGCCCGCGGACGGCGCCCTGGGGTCCGCCAGTCGCCGCCAGCCACGCCTGCACCAGCGCCGATGCCGGCACGACCGGCAGTTCGCCCCCACCGCTGGCCGCTCGCGTCGCCCGCTCCACCGCGTCGAACGCGCCGGCCAGGTCGTCGCGATGGCAGGCGACCAGGGCGAGCGCCAGCTCGGCGCACGCCAGCTGCGGGCTGGACTCGCCGCGACGCCTGGCCACCTCGGCGCCCGCGCGGCCCAGCTCCGCGGCACGACCAAGGCGCCCACGAACGGCCTCGAGCAACGCGAGATGGCTGGTGGCGCCGAGGGCGAGGTGCTCATGGCCGCCGCGCTCGGCCAGCGCGCGGCCCTCCTCCAGACGGACGGCCGCATCGTCGAGCCGGGCGCCCCACAGCTCGGCGGCGCCGAGGAGGCAGAGCGTCAGCGCCCGCCGGTCGTCCTCGCCCGCGATCTGCGCCCACCCTTCTCCCGACGGCTCCAGCAGCTCGTGGCCGGCCGACAGGGCGGCGTCGAGGTCGCCGAGCAGCCCGGCCCGCCACAGCCGAGCCAGGCTTCTGACCGCCTCGGATCGCGATTGCCGCGTGCCCGACGGCGCGGGCGTCCCGGCCGGCTCCAGCCAGGCGTCGGCCTGCTCCAACTCGCCCAGCGCCAACCGGACCACGGCCGCGACCGCCCTGAGCTCCGGGTCCTTCCGCACCCGCTCGACCGGCAGCCGCCCCAGCAGCTCCCGCAGGGCCGCCTGCTTGCCGTCGACCAGCATCGGGAACCAGTGCGTCGCCAGCAGTCCGGCCGCCCCGTCGATGTCGCCGCCGGCCAGTGCGTGACGGACCGCCTCCGCCACCAGCCCGTTGGCCGCATGCCACGAGGCCGCCCGCCGGTGCAGCTCGGTGACCTCGTCGGGCCGCGCGTGGCGCAGTTCCGCGCGGAGCAGTTCGGCGAACAGCGGGTGGTAGCGGTACCAGGACCGGCCGGGCCCAAGGCCGACCGTGAACGCGTGGTCGCGCTCCAGGCGGGCCAGCAGCCGGTCGCCGTCGTCCCGGCCGGTCAGCGCGTCCGCCAGCCCGCCCGAGAGCCGTTCGGCCACGCAGGTCCGCAACAGGAACGCCTGCACCTCGGCTGGCTGCCGGGCCAGCACCTCCTCGACGAGGTAGCCGGCGACGGCGCGGTCGTCGCCGGCGAACTCCGCCACGAACCGTCCGGGGTCCGGGTGGCCGCGCAGCGACAGCGCGGCCAGCCGCAGCCCGGCCACCCACCCTTCGGTCCGCTTCCACAGCGCCTCCAGCTCACCATCCGGCAGGTCCACTCCCAGCCCGGCCAGCAGCTCCCCGGCCTCTGCCGGGGTGAAGGCCAGCTCGACGGCGCGGATCTCGCCGAGCCGCCCGGCCACCCGCAGCCGGTGCAGCGACAGCGGCGGGTCGGCGCGCGTGGCCACCACCAGGCGGAGCTGCGGCGGGCCGTGCCGCAGCAGGAACCGCAGCCCGGCCGCCACGCCGAGCCCGGCCGCCTCGTGCAGGTCGTCGAGCACCAGCACCACCGGCGTGGCCAGCTCGGCCAACCCGTTGATCAGCAGGGCCAGGAAGCGCTCGACACCCTCCTTCGGCGGCGGGTCAAGGCCGGCCAGGGATCCGTCGGCCGGCACGGCGCCGGTCTCCCGCAGCGCCGCAAGGACGTGCGCCCAGAAGCGGGTCGGGTCGTCATCGCCGGGATCGACGGTCACCCAGGCCACCGGACCAGGCGCGCGTCCGCTGGCCGCCCACAAGGCCAGCAGCACCGTCTTGCCGGACCCAGGCGGCGCGGCCAGCAGGGTGAGCGGACGCTGCGTCCCGGCCTCCAGCAGATCGAGCAGCCGTGGTCGCCCCACCGGCCGCCAACGCGGCAGCGGGACCACCAGCTTGGTGGCCAGCAGGCCCTCTGACCGAACCTCGGGGCGCGCTTCTCCGGCCTTGCCGTCCGCCATACGCCCCCCGGCCCGTCGGGGCTCCCCCCTGTCCAGTTCGGGTCCATCGGGTGACAAGGGTTGGCACAAGCTTCGCAGCAGAGCAGACTAGGATTCAGGCGCAAGCATTTCGCAACGGTCGGACGTGTCATGTCAGTACGAGTCAGCCTCACCGGTCGGTTGGAGGTCGAGACCGACAACGCGACCCTGGACGCGACCCACCTGCCGGGCCGGCAGGGGCGGGTGGTCCTTGCCTACCTGGTCGCCGAGCGTGACCGGCCGGTGCCGAGCGAGGAGCTGGCCGAGGCGGTGTGGGGATCGACGCTGCCGCCGACCTGGCGGCCCGCCCTGCGCGGGGCGGTCAGCAAGGTCCGCGGGTTCCTGGAGGCGCTGGAGCTCCCAGCCGGCGACATGCTGACCAGCTCGTCCGGCTGCTACCAGCTGGTGTTGCCGAGTGACACCACGGTCGACGTCGAGCTGGCCGAAGGCGAGGCCGAGGCGGCCGAGCGGGCGTTCGACGCCGGCGACCTGAGGCGGGCGCAGTCGGCCGCCGCCACGGCCCGCGCGCTCGCCGGCCGGCCGCTGCTGCCGGGCCAGGAGGGCCCCTGGGTGGAGCGGCGCCGCGCAGCGTGGCACGAGGTGCTCGTCCGCGCCCTCCAGGTGCTGGTCGACGTCGGCCTCGCCGACGGCCGAGGGGAGCTGGCCGTCCAGTCGGCCACGCAGCTCGTCGGGCTCGAGCCCTTCCGGGAGTCGGCGCACCTGCGGCTGCTGCGCGCCCACGCCATGGCCGGTGACCGGGGCGAGGCGCTGCGGGCCTACGACCGCTGCCGCCGGCTGCTCGCCGAGGAGCTCGGCGTGGATCCCTCGCCAGAGCTGGAGACCGCCTACCTCGACCTGCTGCGCGCCGGAAGGGCCGCCACGCCTGGGCTCCAGGCCTCCCCGAGTCTCCAGATCCCTCTGGGACGGGCATTGCCTGCCGCTTCGCCATCGGGCGAAGAGCCCTTTGTGGGCCGTGGCCCGGAGCTGGCGCGGCTGCGGGCGGCATGGTCAGGCGCGCGCGCCGGCAGGCAGCGGCTCGTCCTGGTGACCGGGGAGGCCGGCATCGGCAAGAGCCGGCTTGCCGCCGAGCTGGCGGCGCTCGCGGAGCGCGACGGGGCGACCGTGCTGCTCGGGCGGTGCGACGAGCAACTCGGCATCACCTACCTTCCGGTGCGGACCGCGCTCGGGCCCTTCCTGGCCGCCTGTCCCGCCGAGCGGCTCCGCGCGCTGATCGGCCCCCAAGGCGGGGAGCTGGCGCGGCTCTGGCCTGAGCTGGCCGGACGGCTGCCCGATCTTCCTGCCCCCACCCGAGGCGGCCCGGAGGCCGAGCGATACCTGTTGTTCGGGGCGGTGGCCGGCCTGCTGGACGCCATCGCGGCCAGCGGGCCGGTGCTGCTGGTGGTCGACGACCTGCACCAGGCCGATGCGCCGAGTCTTTCCCTGCTGCGCAACCTCGCCACCACCCACCGCCCCACCTCCCTCCTGCTGCTGCTGATCGTTCGGGACGATGAGGCGATCCGCAGCGATCTGCGGGGCGTGCTGGCCGACCTGCTGCGGGCCCCAGGGGCCGAACGCGTGGCGCTGGGCGGTCTCGACCCGCGCGAGATCGCGGCCATGGCCGAGACGGTCCTTGGCCGGCCGCTCGGCCCCGGCGCGGCGATGCTGGCACGCGTGCTCGGCGAGCGGACCGGAGGCAACCCCTACTTCGTGGTCGAGCTGCTGCGACACCTGGCCGAAACCAACGCGCTCGCCGGCGGTGACGTCGCCGGAGCGGCCGCCGGCCCGGCGGTGGACGACGTCCCCGACAGCGTCCGCCTGGTCGTCGGTCAGCGACTGGCCCGGCTCGGCGGCGCGGTCCAGGAGCTCCTCGAGGCCGCCGCGGTGATCGGCCACAGCGCCGACCTGATGCTGCTCGACCGGGTGGTCGACCTCGGCTACGACGACCTCGTCGGCGCGCTGGAGGCGGCGGTTGTGGCCAAGCTGCTCGACGAGCAGCCGGGCGTCCCCGGCCGCTACGCCTTCCACCACGGGATCGTGCGCGACCTCGTCTACC
>DASYRU010000531.1:0-5023 GCA_036004165.1 Actinomycetota bacterium | reverse complement strand
AGCAGCCCGGCGCCGAACAGCCCCACCGCGTGCCGCCACGCCCTCGAGCTGGCGGCGAACACGCCGTGGACCTGGAGGTGCTTGAGGGCGAACACGTCGGGATCCATGGCGACCGCGCCCTGGCCGGCGATCCCCTCCAGCACGACGGTGCCGCCGCGACGCGCCACGGCCAGGGCCTGCGGCACGGCCGCCGGGTTGCCGGCCGCCTCGAACACCACGTCCGCGCGCTCCTCCAGCCAGCCGGCGTCCTCGTCCGGGACGCGGACCGTCCTGGTGGCGCCGAGCTCGCCGGCGACCGCCAGGGCCCCGGCGCGCCTGCCGACCACCACCAGCTCGCTCGGGCTGTGCATCGCGAACAGCTGGACGGCGAGCAGCCCGAGCGTGCCGCCGCCGATCACCACCACCCTTGCGCCGGCCGGCGGGGCCGCGGCCAGCACGCCGCCGATCACGCACGCGGCGGGCTCCAGCAGGGCGGCCTGCTCGAGGGGCCGGGTGTCCGGCAGGCGGTGGACGAGCCGCCCGGGGACGACCACGAAGTCGCTGAAGGCGCCCGGGTGGGTGAAGCCGGTCTCGGCGTAGTCGGCCGAGCACAGGTTGGTATCCCCGTCGCGGCAGCGCGGGCACACGCCGCAGGACCGGATCCCCTCCGCGACCACCGGGTCGCCGGCGGCGACGTGGCGTACGGCCGCGCCGGCCGCCACCACCCTGCCGGCCCACTCGTGGCCGGGGACCACCGGGTAGCGGACGAAGGCGGCCGGGCGCCGGCCGTCGAACAGCTCGACGTCGCTGCCGCAGATGCCGGTGGCGGCGACCCGGACGAGCACCTCGTCGGCGGCGGGCGCCGGCACCTCCACCTCGACGAGCTCGTGCTGGCCGGGACGGGTGAGCCGGACGGCCCGGGCGGCGGCGGGGCCGGCCATCACGCTCCCAGCCGGTGGCCGAGCTGGGTCGAGAGCGTGGCCGCGCCCTCGCCCACCAGCCGCCCCCAGCGCTCCTGCAGCTCAGGCGTCCACCGGATGGTCGGCACGGAGATGCTCATGGCGGCGACCATCCCGCCGGTGTGGTCGTAGACCGGGGCGGCGACGCAGGCGACGTCCGGGTTGGACTCGCACCACTCGCTCGCCAGGCCGCGCGCGCGGACCTCGGCCAGCGTGCGCTGCAGGCGGGGGATGGAGGTGACGCTGTTGGGCGTCATCGCCGGCAGCGGCCGGTCGGCCGGGTAGCGGGCCTCCAGCGCCGCGTCGGTCAGCCCGGCCAGCAGCATCTTGCCGACGGCGGTGCAGTGCGCCGGCAGGCGGCGGCCGACCGCCGAGACCATCCGCACCGCGTGGGTGCTGTCGACCTTGGCGATGTAGATCACGTCGGTGCCTTCCAGGATCGCCAGGTGGACGGTCTCGTCGCAGGAGGCGGCCACCTGCTCGGCGACCGCACGGCCTTCCCTCGCCAGGTCGAGCCGGCTGGCGTAGGCGCTGCCGAGCTGGAAGGCGCGGACGCCGAGCCGGAAGCGGCCGGTGACGCCGGGCACCGGCGCGAGGTAGCTGCGGGCGGCCAGGGTCGAGACCAGCTCGTGGCCGGTGGTGCGGGGCAGCCCGAGCCGGGCGACGATCTGCGGCGTCGACAGGCTCTCGTCGCCGTCGAGGAACAGCTCGAGGACGTCGAGGGCGCGCGCCACCGCCGGCACGATCCGCCCCATCGCCCGTCCTTTGTTCGAGATCTCGAACCTGTCCAGCGTTGGGAACGGTAGGCGCCCGCTCGCGGGGCTGTCAACGCGCCCGTTGACGCGGGTTCGCCGCAGCCGTACCGTTTTGCGCGCAGTGCCGCCGAACATCGTTCGAAATCTCGAACAAAGGGGTCCGGCGTATGGACGGCTCTGGTCCCGGCTCCCGCCCGCTGCAGGCTCGGGCGCTGCTGCGCACGCTGGGGCTGCCCGGTGGCGACCCCGGCGAGCCGCCCACCTCGGGCAAGCGCTTCGCCGACGGGGCCCAGTACCGGGTGGAGATCCCTTCGGTGGAGGGCCCAGAGCCGTTCCAGGCGGTGCTGGAGGCCGCCAGCGAGCACGCCGTGCCCGTCCACCGCATCAGCCAGGGCAGCGGCATGATGCTGCTCACCGCCGAGGAGATCCGGCGGATGGTCGCCCTGGGGCGCGAGCACGGGGTCGAGGTGTGCCTGTTCGTCGGGCCACGGGCCGCGTGGGACGTCGGCGTCCAGGCGACCACCCCGGCGGGCCGGGTGGCGGCCGGGGCGCTGCGCGGCGCCGAGCAGCTCGCCTTCGGGGTGGAGGACGTCGTCCGCGGCTGCGAGCTCGGGGTTCGCAGCGTGCTGGTCGGCGACATCGGCCAGCTGTGGGTGCTCGGGCGGCTGCGGACGGCCGGCCACCTGCCCGCCGACCTGATCCTCAAGGTGTCGATCTCGTTCCCCAGCAGCAACCCGGCCACCGCCCGCCTGCTCGAGGACCTCGGGGCCGACACCATCAACCTGCCCCTTGACCTGAGCCTGGCCCAGATCGCCGCCATCCGCCAAGTGGTCGACGTCCCCCTCGACCTCTACGTCGAGGGCGCCGACGACTTCGGCGGCACCGTCCGCTACTACGAGGTCCCCGAGCTGGTGCGGGTCGCCGCCCCGGTGCACCTGAAGTTCACCGTCCGCAACGCGCCCGGCCTGTATCCCTCCGGCGAGCACCTGTCGGCCCTCGCCGTCCAGACCGCCCGGGAGCGCGTGCGGCGCGCCGCGATCGGCCTTGCCCTGCTCCACCGCTACGACCCGGAGGCGGTCAGCAGCCCCGCAGGCGCCGCGGCCCGGCTCGGCGGGCACGCCGAGCGGCCGGTGGAGCCGTCCTAGCGAGTGGAGGCGGGATGTTCAGGGTGGGAGCGTGGTCAGCTGCCGGCGGAGCCGGTCCCGTTGCGGAGCACGGCGGCCGGGTTGGACAGCACCTCGCGGACGACCGCGCCGGCCGCGCCGCGGACGGCGGCGTCCGGGCCGAGCCGGGAGGCGAGCACCCGCACCGGCGACCAGCGTTGCACGATCGCCCGCGCCCACAGCTCCTCGGTCAGCGGTCCGCGGAGCCACGGCTCCAGCGACGCGTACAGGCCGCCGAGGACCACCGTGCCCGGGTCGACGACGTTGACGGCCGCGCCGATGCCGGCGCCGAGCGCGCGGCCGGCGGCCTCGATCGCCCGCAGCGTGCGCGGCTCGCCGCCGCGGGCTCGTGCCACCAGCTCGGCGACCGAGCCGCCTGGCTGCCCGATGCTGGTGCCGACGGTGCCGGTCAACCCGGCCGCCCGGAGGATCGCCTCCTGCCCGGCGACCTGCTCCAGGCACCCCCTGGCGCCGCAGCGGCAGGGCGGGCCGTCTGGCTGGACGGCGACGTGGCCGATCTCGCCGGCGAACCCCCGCACCCCCCGGAACAGCTCGCGTCCGATGACGATGCCGGCGCCCACGCCGACCTCGCCGGAGATGTGGACGAAGTCGGTGAGGCCGTCGTGGCCGCCGAACCACAGCTCCCCGAGCGCCGCCAGGTTGGCCTCGTTGTCGATCGTCACCGGCAGCTCCGGCGAGCCGAAGCGGCCGGCGACGAACTCGGCCGCCGGCACGTCCACCCACTCGAGGTTCGGCGCGACCCGCAGCAGCCCGCGGTCGGTCTCGACCAGGCCCGGCAGCGCGACCGCCAGCCCGGCGACCGTCAGCCCGTCCGCCTCGGCGGCGGCGATCGCGGTGCGGGCGATCCGTACGGCGCGCCCGAGCACCCGGCCGGGCGTCTGCCCGCGGTTGTCGCCCGTCCGGGTCCTGAGAAGGCGGACTTCGCCGGCGAGGTCGCTGACGCAGACGGCGATGTAGTCGACGTTGACCTCCAGGCCGAGCCCGACGAAGCCGGCGCGGTTGAGGGTGAGCGCGCTGCCCGGGCGGCCGATCTCGCCGCGGGCCTCCGGGCCGAGCTCGGTCACCAGGCGGGCGCTCATCAGGTCATCGACCAGGCTGGAGACGGTCGCCTTGGTCAGGCCGGTGGCGGCGGCGATGCGAGCCCGCGAGAGCGGCTCGCCGCTGGCGATGTGCTGCAGGACGAGGGCCAGGTTGTGCTGCCGCAGGGAATGCTGGCGTGCCGGCGACCGCCGCAGCTTGACCGGCACCGCCCACCCCCCGGAAGTCACCATCCCGCGACCCTGGCGCCGCCGATTCTATCCGCCGGGGGGCTAGGCCCCGGGGCCGCCGGGGGGGAGCAGGCCGCGGAACGCGCCCTCGCGGACCTCGGCGTACTGCGCCCGGATCGCCGCGCCCGCCGTGCTGTCCGGGTCGCGGACGCCGGCGTGCTCCAGCGGCCACGCCGGCGGGTCGGCCGTCCCGAGCAGCGCCCACGCCGCCTGGCGGGCGGCGCCGCGCGCCACGTACTCGGCCGGCTGCGGCACCACCACCGGCGCGCCGAGGATCACGGGGGCGATGGCCTGCACCGCCGCCGAGCGGCTGCCCCCGCCCACCAGCAGCACCCGCTCCACCGGGACGCCATGGGCGCGCAGCGCGTCGAGGCCGTCGGCGAGCCCGCAGAGCACGCCCTCCACGGCCGCGCGGGCCAGCAGCTCGGGGCGCAGGTTGGCCAGCCGCAGCCCGGCGAGCACGCCGCTGGCGTCCGGCAGGTTCGGGGTGCGCTCGCCGTCCAGGTAGGGGAGCAGGACCAGGCCGCCGGCGCCGGGGGCGGCGTCGAGCGCCAGCCGGTCCAGCGCCGCCAGGTCGACCCCGAGCGTCCGCGCCACCCCTTCCAGCACCCTGGCAGCGTTCAGGGTGCACACCAGCGGCAGGAACCGCCCGCTGGCGTCGGCGAACCCGGCGACGATCCCGCTGGCGTCCTCGGTCGGCGCGTCGTGCACGGCGAAGACGGTGCCGCTGGTGCCGATCGACACCACCACGTCCCCGGGGCCCGTGCCCAGCCCCAGGGCGGCGGCCATGTTGTCGCCGGTGCCGGCCGCCACCACCGCGCCGTCCCGGTGCTCGCCGGCGACCGCGTTCGGCGCCAGCACCCGCGGCAGCGCCGGCA
>DASYRU010000530.1:0-4354 GCA_036004165.1 Actinomycetota bacterium | reverse complement strand
GCGGGCGGTGCTGGTGGGGGATGGACCACCCCGCTACTCCGGCTACACGGCGTGGCGCGGGGTCGTGCCGCTCGACCGGTCACTGGCCGATCGTCTCCGCCCCGGCGAGTCGTGGGGGCGCGGCTGCCTGTTCGGCGTCGCCAGGCTCGGCGGCAACCAGGCGTACTGGTGGGCGAGCGCGCGTACCGCGGAGGGGACGGGCGGGTCGCCGGCCGAGGAGAAGGCGACGGTGGAGCGCCGCTTCGGGGTCTGGCACGACCCGATCCCCGAGCTGATCGACGCGACGCTGGAGCAGGCGATCGTCCGCAGCCGCCTGTACGACCGGCCGCCGCTCAGGTCCTGGTCGGTGGGCCGGGTCGGGCTGCTCGGCGACGCCGCCCACCCGATGCTGGCCAGCCTCGGCCAGGGCGCCTGCCAGGCGATCGAGGACGCCGCAGCCCTCGGCGACGCCATTGGTGCCGGCCCCGACGTCACGGTGGCCCTGCAGGCCTATGGCGCTGGGCGGGCGCCGCGCGCGGCGGCGGTCGCCCGTCGCGTCCGCCGGGTGGCTCGGCTGGCGCATCTGCGGCATCCGCTGGCCGTGGCGGTTCGCGACGCGTGGCTGCGGGTGACCCCACCCTCGGCGCTGCTGCGAACCGGCGACCAGCGGCTCAGGACCTGAGCGACCAGGCGGGCCCCGCCGCTGGCCGCTGCCGCCGGTTGCCGGGCTGTGGCTGATCCCGCGTCCGGTGCGGTTACCATCGGGCCATGCTTCACGGCCGCGATGTGCAGTGCGCAGTGATCGACCGCCTGCTCGCCGATGCGGGCAACCTGCGGAGCGGTGCGCTGGTGGTTCGCGGCGAGGTCGGTGTCGGCAAGTCGGCGCTGCTGACCTACGCCGCCGACCGTGCCGCGGGCACGATGCGGGTGCTGTGGGGGTTCGGTGTCGAGTCGGAGTCAGAGTTGGCGTTCGCCGCCCTTCACCAGATCGTCCGGCCCGTGCTCGACCACGTCGAGCGGCTGCCTGGCCCCCAGGCAGCCGCCCTGCAAGGCGCCTTGGGGCTCGCCACCACCGGCGGCAACGACCGCTTCCTGATCGCGGTCGGCACGCTCAGCCTGCTCGCGGAGGTCGCCGAGGAGCGGCCGCTGGTCTGCTTGGTGGACGATGCGCAGTGGCTGGACCAACCATCGGCTGACGCGCTCACCTTCGCCGCCCGACGGCTGGAGGCCGAGGGGATCGTGCTGCTGTTTGCCGCCCGGGACGACGACCTCCACCCGTTCAGCGCACCGGGCTTCCACGAGCTTCGCCTCACGGGTCTGGACGCTGATGCCGCCAGCGCGCTGCTGACCGAACGATCACCAGCCGGTCTCGCGCCGGCCGTACGTGACCGGCTGATCGAGGCCACCCAGGGCAATCCGCTGGCGCTGCTCGAGCTGCCGGCGTCGCTGACCGCCGACCAGCTCGCCGGACGCACGCCGGTTCCCGACCCGTTGCCGGTGAGCGCCGGCGTCGAACAGGTATTCCTTCAACGTGTCCGCCGCCTGCCGGGGTCGACCCAGACGCTGCTGCTGGCGGCAGCGGCCGAGGAGACCGGCGATCCGGCCGTCGTCTTCGGTGCGGCGCAGGCGCTTGGGGCAGCCGCGCAGGCGCTCGGGGCGGCGGAGACGGCTGGGCTGGTGCGCATCTCCGAGGGCCGCATCTGGTTCCACCATCCGCTGGTGCGCTCCGCGGTCTACCGGGGGGCGACGTTCAGCCAGCGGCAGGCTATCCACCAGGCACTCGCCGCGGCGCTCCAAGGTGCGGAGCATGCTGACCGTCGCGCCTGGCATCGGGCGGCCGCGGCCATGGCGCCCGACCCCGAGGTGGCCGACGAGCTGGAACGGTCGGCCGAGCGGGCCCGGCGCCGCAGCGGGTATTCGGCGGCTGCACGGGCGCTGGAGCGGTCGGCCGAGCTCACCGCCGCCGAGGAGCTGCGCAGCCGTCGGCTCGCGGGCGCCGCGGACGCCGCCTGGCTCGCCGGGCAGCCCGACCGCGCGCTCGGGCTGCTGGATCGTGCGGCCAGCGGCGGATCGCAGCCACGCCTGCGGGCCGACATCGCGCACCTGCGCGGCGTGATCGAACTGCACCGTGGCGTGCCGGCGGATGCGTTCACGATCCTGGCCGCCGGCTCCGCCGAGGTCGCACCGGCCGATCCTGTCAAGGCGCTCGCCATGCTGCTGCCTGCCAGCGAGGCCGCGTCCTATGCGGGCGATGTCGCCCTGACGATCGAGGCTGCCCGCCGGGCGGCCGCCCTGCCGCGTCGCGAGCAGCGCGTCGACCAGTTCACGCTGGACCTGCTTGTGGGGATCGGCAGCATCCTGGAGGGGGACACCGCCCGAGGCGCGCCCTTGCTGCGCCAGGCCGTTGCATTGGCGCAGGCGTTCGATGATCCCACCCGGCTCGGCTTTGCGGGCGCAGCGGCCCGTTACCTCGGCGACGACACGGCCACCCACGACTTCTACGCTCGGGCGGTCGCCCGTGCCCGCGCGACCGGCAGGGTGATCCTGCTCCCGTACCTGCTGGAGTCCCTCGCCGTCGCGGAGGTGTCAGCCGGCCGCTACACGGCCGCCGCGGCCAGCGCGTCGGAGGGGCTGCGTCTGGCCAGGGAGACCGGGCAGGAGAGCAGTCTCTGCCGGAACCTCAGCACCCTGGCACTGCTCGCCGCCATGCAGGGCCGCGAGGACGCCTGCCGGTCGCATGCCGCCGAAGCTCTGGAGCGCGCGGTCCCCCGTGGCCTGCGGCTGCAGGCCGCCAGCGCGACCTGGGCGCTCGCCCTGCTGGACCTCGGCTTGAACCGGTCGGCCGAGGCGCTCGCCCGGCTCGAGACGCTGGCCGCCGGGTCGGAGACCGGCCACCAGATCATCGCGCTGCTGTCGGTGCCAGACCTCGTGGAGGCCGCCGTCCGCGCCAACCAGACCCAACGTGCCCAGACCGCGCTGGCCGGCTTCGAACAATGGGCCAGCCACACCACGCCACCATGGGCGCTTGCGCTGGTGCCCCGCTGCCGCGGGCTGCTGTCGGCCGGTGCCGTCGCCGATCGCCACTTCGCCGAAGCGCTGCGGCTGCACAGCCCGAGCAGCCGGCCGTTTGACCGAGCCCGCACGGAACTCCTCTACGGCCAGGCCCTCCGCCGCGCCCGCCGACGGGCCGAGGCCCGCGAGCATCTGCGCGCCGCGCTCACGACCTTCGAGCAGCTCGGCGCCGCTCCCTGGGCAGAGCGGGCACGAACGGAGCTGCGCGTCAGCGGCGAGACCCCGCGCCAGCGCGACCCCAGCGCACTGGACCAGCTCACCCCCCAGGAACTCCAGGTCGTCCGCTTCGTCGGTGAGGGGGCAACCAACCGGGAGGTCGCGGCCCAGCTCTTCTTGAGCCCGCGGACGATCGACTACCACCTGCGTCAGATCTTCACCAAGCTGGGGATCTCCTCCCGTGCCGAACTCATCCGGCTTCGCGCCGACGAGCGCCTGACCAGCGTGCCGGAACCCCTCTAGATCGGTGTGACGAGGCGTTCAGCCGGCGGGTGAGGGCCGCTGAGGACTGGCGACTTCACCGATACGAGCCGCCGCGATGGCTGCGACGCTGTGGCTAACCCTTGGCCTGGAGGTGCCATGGACACCCCCACCGCCCTGACGACGCACGCTGCCGACCATCCGGCCAGGGTCGCAGCCAGCGTTCGCCGGTCGGGGCGGCGGCGGCGCCCCTCCGGCGCGCCACCGCCACTGCCGCGGCACCTGGAGACCACCGGTGTCGGGTGGCTCTGGCGGCCGTCGCGCTTGTCACCCTGGGCCCCGGATCCTGCTCAACAGCGACCGGGGCGGCGTGCTCACGGTGGAGCTCACCGGCTCCTGCGACCTCGCCGGTGCGCAGGAGCAGGTCAGCTCCGACCAGCCTGGGACCCGGCTGTTCCAGCCAGCCGACGCTGCCTCCACGGCCACCCGCTGGTACCTGTTCCCGGGCGGCTGCATCACCCAGCGCCTGGACGCCAGCACCACCGCCGGAGGCCAGCTCGTCCAGGACGCGTCGCCCACGCTCGGCTTCACCACCCGCGAGGCCCTGCGCGCCGCCCTGCGGCGCGACTCCGGCGGTCGGCTCCAGCTGGATGTGACCACCAGATGAGGAGGCAATGTCGATGACTGAGCAGGTGGCAACCGCAGGCAGGCCGCCCTCCCCGACCCGCCGGATCGTCCAGGTGGCGCTGTCGCTGCTCCTGGTGGTGGCGATCTTCTACTTCCTGCTGCGCGGCATCGACCTGCACCTGGTGTGGGCCGAGATCCAGGCACTGACCTGGCTGGAGTTCGCCACGCTGCTGGCGATCGCCGGATGGAACCTGTGCAC
>DASYRU010000529.1:0-5171 GCA_036004165.1 Actinomycetota bacterium | reverse complement strand
CAGGCCGAGGTGGCCGGCGCGGCCGGCTTCGACCTCGTCCACCTGCTGGCCGAGCTGGTCGACAACGCGGTCGCCTTCTCGCCGCCGACCGCCGCGGTGACGGTCGCCGGCCGGGCCGACCGCGGCGGCTACCTGGTCGAGGTGACCGACCGCGGCCTCGGCATGCCGGAGGAGGAGCTGGCCTGGGCGAACCAGCGCCTCGAAGGCCGGTCCGTCGGCCCGGCCGGACCCGAACGGGTCGGTCTGGTGGTGGTCGCCCGGCTCGCCGGCCGGCACGGGATCCGCGTCCGCCTTGACCGCTCCCCCGCCGGCGGGGTCGCCGCCACGGTCCGCCTCCCCGCCCGCCTGCTCACCGGCGTGCCCGCCGTCCCGCCGCGGGGTGCCCAGCCGGAGCCCGAGGAGGGCGGGCCGGTCCCGGCCGGGCGGGCGGGCCAGGGGGAGGCGCGAGCATGACCGGCGAGCGCGACCCGGCCGGGGTCCGCCCCTACGCCCTCACTGGCGGGCGCACCCACGCCGGCAGCGCGCTGCCGGTGGAGGCGCTGGTGTCCACCACGCCGGCAGGCCAGGCGCTGCTGCCCGGCCTGCGCCTGGAGCGGCACGCGATCGCGCGGCTCTGCCTGGCGCCGCTGGCCGTCGCCGAGGTCGCCGCCCGGCTCGACGTGCCGCTGGGGGTGGCGCGCGTCCTGGTCGCCGACCTGGCGGCCGATGGACTGGTCGCCGTCGGGCACCCGCTGTCCGGCAGGCCAGGGGACCGGCCCGGACGCGCCCTGCTGGAGCGGGTGCTCGAGGGCCTGCGCGCCCTCTGAGCGCGCCACGACCTCCGCATTCCGCCGCAGCGCCTCCCCGCCTGGGCCCACCATCCGCAGCAGGGTCGGCTACGACGCGGTGCGGATGGCGGCTACGGTCGGCCTCGACGTGATCAGGCAGAGTTCGTCAGATTCGCCCATTGCGACGCAGCGGCACCGGACGGTAGCTTCCCGACGCCTCCCCACCGTCGTACCAGGGTGTGCTGCATATGCTCCGTAATGTGCCGATTCGTACGAAGCTGATCGTCACCCTCCTTGGACCCCTCCTGGTGCTGAGCATCCTCGCCCTGGTCGGCATCCGCTCCAACCAGGCCGAGAGCCACCGGGCGTCCCGCATCAACGCCTCCGCCCGCCTGGCCGCCGGCCTGGCGCCGTTGATCCACGAGCTGCAGACCGAGCGCAGCCTCTCCGTCAGCTACATCGACAGCGGCCGCAGGCAGTGGGGCGCCGACCTCGCCGAGCAGCGCAAGACGGTCGACCGGGTGGCGGCCGAGTACCGGGCGAGCGCCGAGCGCCTCGACGGGGACGACCCGCTGCTGGCCGAGAAGATCGCCTACGGGCTCAACGAGCTGTCCCGCCTCCCCGAGCAGCGCCGGACGATCGACGACGGCAGGATCACCGCGAAGGACCTGGCCGTCCAGCCGGGCATCGAGGTGCACGAGGAGGAGGGCGAGGAGAACCTCGAGGAGGCCGCCGAGCATGGCCACGGCCCGCTCGACACCCCAGGCAGGGCGGTCGACCAGTACACCGACACGATCAACGACCTGCTGGACATCAACACCGCGATCGCCCCCGGCAGCAACGACGAGCGGCTGCTGCAGGCGGTGGCCGCCTCGGTCGCCCTGGCCAGGGCCAAGGACTTCGCCGACCTGCAGCGGGGTCTGCTGGAGAACGTCTTCGCCGCCGACCGGTTCGGCGGGGGCGAGTACGGCAAGCTGAGCTCGCTGGTCGCCGCCGAGGCGATCTACACCGCCCAGTTCGACAACGTCGCCACCGCCGAGCAGCACGAGTTCCTGGAGCAGACCGTGTCCGGCCCCGAGGTCGAACGGGTCCAGCGGTTCCTCCAGCGGGCCTTCGACAGCGAGCGGGCGCCGCGCCTCGGCATCGACGCCACCGTGTGGTTCACCGTCATGACCGAGAAGCTGGACCGGCTGCGCACGGCCGAGGAGCGGCTCAGCGCCGACGTGATCGCGACCAGCTCGGCGATCAAGCAGGCCTCCGACCGGCGGGCGTTGCTCTACGGCCTGCTGCTTGCCGGGTCGCTGGCGCTGGCGGTGGTGCTGGCGCTGGTCACCGCCGGGTCGCTGATCCGCCCCCTCGGCAGGCTCGAGCAGGCAGCCGAGGAGACGGCGGAGCGGCGGCTTCCCGGCCTGGTCCAGCGGCTCCAGGACGGCGAGCAGGTGGACCTGGCCGCCGAGGCGGCCGCGCCCGTCGCGGTCGGTTCCAAGGACGAGATCGGCCGGGTCGCCGAGGCCTTCAACGCCGTGCACCGGGTCGCGGTCCGGGTCGCCGGCCGGGAGGCGGCGCTGCGCCGCAGCGTCAGCGACATGTTCCTCAACCTCGCCAGGCGCAGCCAGAGCCTGATCGAGCGGCAGCTCGAGGTGATCGACGACCTGGAGGCCAGCGGCTCCAGCGCCGACGTGCGCGCCGGCCTGGCCGAGCTGGACCATCTGGCGACCCGGATGCGTCGCAACGCCGAGAACCTGATCGTGCTGTCGGGTGCCGAGCCGGCGCGCCGCTGGCGCGGGCCCATCGAGCTGATCGAGGTCATCAGGGCCGCCGTCGGCGAGGTCAAGGAGCACACCAGGGTCGAGCTGCTGCCGCTCGACCAGGTGCAGGTCGCCGGGCACGCCGCCGCCGACGTCATGCACCTGCTGGCCGAGCTGATCGAGAACGCCGTGACCTTCTCGGCGCCTGGCACCAAGGCCCTGGTGGCCGGCCAGCCGCTGCCTGCCGGCTACCTGCTGGAGATCGAGGACCAGGGGCTCGGCATGACCGACGAGCAGCTCCTCAAGGTCAACGAGCGCCTGGCCAGCCCGCCGGACATGGACTTCGCCCTGGCGAAGATGCTCGGCTTCTTCGTGGTCAACCAGCTCGCCGCCAAGCACGGCATCAAGGTCCAGCTGCGCCACTCCTGGTATGGCGGGATCACGGCGTTGGTGCTGCTGCCTGCGACCGTGATCGCGATGCCGACCGACCTGGCCGTCATGCCCGGCGAACATGGCCGCCGGGGCCGGCCGCCGTTCACCCCGGCCGAACGGCCGGAGCCGGCGGGCGGCGTTCGCCCGGTGCCGGTCGGCGAGGCCGCCGATGCCACCCAGGACCCCGACCTCGCCTGGCTCGACAGCCGCGCGCCGATGGTGCACGTCCCGTTGACCCGGCCGCCGGCCCCGTCGTCCAGGCCCGGTTCTGGCCAAGGGCGCCCCTGAGCCCGCGGCTCATCGGCGGCGACCGGCCGGGGGTGGCAGCGTCGCGCTGGCGCTCGGCTGGACGGCCAGCAGCGCCAGCCCGCCGACCAGCAGGGCCGCGCCAGCCAGCCCGGCCGCGGTGAACCGTTCACCGAGCAGGGCAACGCCGAGCGTGGCGGCCGTCAGCGGCTCGGCCAGCGAGACGGTCGCCGCCGTGGCCACCGTCACCCGGTACAGCCCGGCCGCGAACAGCACATAGGCGGCGGCGGTGGCGGCCAGGCCGAGGTGCAGCGCGGCCAGCGTCCCGCTCGGCGTGGCCAGCCAGCCGAGCGGCAGCAGTACCAGCAGCGGCGCCAGCAGCACCGCCCCGCCAGCGAACAGCAGCGCCATGACCTCGACCTGGCCGTGCCGGGCCAGCAGCCGCTTGGCCGCCACCGTGTAGACCGCGTAGGCGGCGCCCGCGGCCAGCGCCAACGCGACGCCGCCCGGCGAGAAGCGCAGCGCCTGCCCGGCCACCGCGAGCAGGGCGCCGCCCGCCACCGCCAGCGCGGTCGCGGCGTACCAGCGGCGGGCCGGCCGCTCGCTGCTGGCCAGCCACGCCAGCAGGCCGGCCAGCACCGGCGCGCTGCCGATCGCGACCATCGTGCCGACGGCGACGCCGGTGCGCGCCACTGCCGAGAAGAAGGCGAGCTGGTAGCCGGCGACGGCGGCCACCCCGGCCGCGACCGGAACCGCTGGCCAGGAGCCGAGCCGGCGCAGCTCGCCTCGCAGGCGGGCGACGGCCACCAGCGCGGCGGCGCCGACGGCGATGCGGACCGCCCCGACCGACAGCGGCGACGCGCCGGCGGGCGCGAGCGCCCGAGCCGTGCCGGTGGTCCCCCACAGCATCGCCGCGGCCAGCACCAGCCAGGCGCCGCCGCGCTCCCGCGTCAGACTCCGCATCGCGCGACTCTAGCGGCACCACGATCCCGGCAGGGCCGGCCGATCTACGCCGGTTCGGGTGCGGTTTCGCAAGTCGAGCAGATGGGTACGGACCGGCCGCACGCCGTCGCCCCGCCCGCCACCCCGCGGGGCGACGGCGCAGCTCGCCTTCTTCATTCGAACAAATGTTCGATTATGCTACCCGGATGCACACCTGGGAGCGCCACGACTCCGACTTCAACCGGCCGATCGCCGCGCCGCTGGAACGCTGCGCCGAGCTGCTCGGCGTCGACCCGGCAACCGTCCGCAGGGCGGCCACCGCCATCGAGCCATACGTCCGGGTCGACGGCGTCAAGGTCTGGAGCCTGATGCAGCTGGAACGCCAGTTGCGCCCCGAGGCGTTCGGCCGGGTCCGCGGCGGCTACATCAGCCGCCGGCGCGTTCCGGCCAGCGACGGGTGAGGGAGGGCGCACCCACCGAGGCGGTGCTGCTGCTATGGCCGACCATCACGCTCCGGCCCAAGCACGGCATGCGGATGCTGCTGCACCACCGAAGCCAGCCTGGCTCGTAGCTGCAGCCAGTCGATCAGGTCGTCGGGGGTGACGGGTCGGCTGACGTGGTAGCCCTGGACGGCGTCGCAGCCGAGCGCGTCCAGCGCCTCCAGGGTGGTCTGGTCCTCCACGCCCTCGGCGACCACCCGCAGGCCGAGGTTGCGGCCAAGGTCGACGGTGGAGCGCACGATGACCGCGTCGCGCGTGTCGCTGGTCATGTGCATGACGAAGGAGCGGTCGACCTTGAGCTCGTGCACCGGCAGGCTTTTCAGGTAGGCCATCGAGGAATACCCGGTGCCGAAGTCGTCGATGGACAGCTGCACGCCCATGGTGTTGAGCCGGCCTAAGCCTGAATCCACCGATACTCCGTGC
The DNA here is from genome assembly GCA_036004165.1 of Actinomycetota bacterium. GTDB lineage: Bacteria > Actinomycetota > CALGFH01 > CALGFH01 > CALGFH01 > CALGFH01. The sequence goes on along the minus strand of DASYRU010000529.1, from coordinate 113 downwards.
GCCCTGCGGTGTCCTCGCAGGTCAGGAGCCCTTTGGCAGTTGCAGGGCGTTGCACCCAGAAGGTGAACGGCCTCAGCGGCGGAAATGGCCTCTTGACCAGGCCAAACGAGCGG
>DASYRU010000528.1:0-2447 GCA_036004165.1 Actinomycetota bacterium | reverse complement strand
GAGCGGATGGCCGCGGTCGCCTCCGGTCGCACGATCTCGTCCTCAGGGCCCGAATAGACCTGCCGCATCATGGCCGGCACCCCCGACACACCGGTCACGGCGCCGAACTCCGCGGCGCGGGCGGTCCAGTACTCCGGCTCGCTGACTGCGCCGGCCGCCAGGCTCCGCCACAGCGGATCGGCGCCAGGATCGAACGGGCCCCGCCAGTCGAAGGTCCGCGGCGGCAGCCCGAGCCGGCGCTCGGTCGCCCGCAGCAGCTCGAATGGTGTCCGCAGCACCGGCCCGCCGAAGTCGAGCACGAGCGCCCTCATCCGGGCCCCGCCCGCCGCACGGACACCGACACCCGCCGCGGGCGCCTCGACCTCGCCGCCCCACACCGGCGCTACCCGGCCGCCTCGTGCCCGACGTGCCGCTCGACCTGGACGACGGTCCCCGTCCAGTCGCACGAACCGCACCAGCAGTAGAAGACGCGGTCCTCGGCGGCCCAGTACTCCACCACCAGCCCGCCGCGGCCGGAGATCGGCGCGCCGCAGCGGGGGCAGTGCCTGGGCGCGTCGAGCAGGTGGCGCTCGGCGTCGGGGGCGAACCAGGCGGTGGCCGCGGCCCACTCCTCAGGCACCGGCTGGCGCCTCGGTGCGGGCGGCGGCCGCGTCGACGTGCAGGCGCAGCAGCTCCTTGAGCTGTGGCGAGTAGCGGGAGAAGCCCTGGTTGATCCACTGGATGGCGAACTCGCTGCCCGCGCCGAACTTGTTCTTCTCGCACGGCAGGTCGATGCGCTCGTTGGCGGCCGGGTCGCGCACGACGGCGATCGGGTCGCGGCCCTCGGCCACCGCGACGAGCTGTTGCTTGTACATCTTGCGCATCAGCGCGACGCCCACGTCGGACTTCCCGAGGTGCTCCACCGTCCGGTCGGTGATCGCCCCCTGGGTCACCCAGGCCATGATGTCCTGGCCCTCCACGTAGTCGACGATGTGGTTGCCGTGCTCGTCGCGCCACGGCACCTCGTAGTCGGGGATGGTCGCCTGCGGCGCGAAGCGCCCGCCGTCCGGGTCGTGGACGGTGTAGAGCACGAACCAGGTGGTGGTGTCGTCGACCGGGACGCGGATCTGCATCTGGTCGATGCCGCCGCCGCCCACCCGCATGCAGTAGGGGAACACCAGCGGGTGCCCGATCGCCCAGTCGTCGTCGTCCTCGCTGTGGCCCTCCAGCAGCCGCCGCTTGATGATGCCGTGCGGGAACTCGTCGAAGGCGACCTTGACGTGCTTGCGTTGGAAGGACTTCGGCGCATCGAAGCCGAGCCGGTTGCCGAGGAACTCGAAGTAGCGGCCGTGCAGCCACTCGACATGGTGCGGGTCGACCGCGTTCTCCATGATCTGCAGCCAGTTGCACGGCAGCATTGCGTGGCCGATGTCGCGCACGCCGTCCATCACGTAGACGTCGTAGCGCGGCAGCAGCGGCGCCGGCCGCGGGCCGACGTAGACCCAGACCATGCCGCCGAGCTCCTGGGCGACGCCGGCGTGCGCCCGCACCCGGTCCTTGAAGGAGGTCTTGTCCATCTCGGCGGGCTGGTCGAGGCAGGTCCCGTCGAGGCCGAACAGCCAGCCGTGGTAGCCGCAGCGGATGCCGCCCTCCTCGACCACGCCGTAGGCCAGGGAGGCCCGCCGGTGGGGGCAGTGCTCCTCGACCACGCCGTAGGCGCCGCCGGCGGTGCGGTAGACCGCCCAGTCCTCGCCGAGCAGCCGCACCCGCTTGACGGGGAACTCGTCGAGCTGGCGGGTGAAGGCCACCGGGTACCAGTAGCGCCGCAGGAGCTCACCCATCGGCGTCCCTGGACCGACGCTGGTCAGCTCGGCGTTCTGCTGGGCGGTGAGCATGCTCGGGCCTCCCTCGTGCCCTGGTCAGTCCAGGACGGTGACCGTGCCGGCGTTGCCGTCGACGCGGATGCGCTGGCCGTTCTTGATGGTCTTGGTGCCGAACGCGGTGCCGGTCACCGCCGGCAGCCCGTACTCGCGGCAGACGATCGCGGCGTGCGCCATCATGCCGCCGACGTCGGTGACGGTCGCCCTGATCTTGCCGAAGATCGGCGCCCAGCTCGGCGCGGTGAGCGGCGCCACCAGGATCTCGCCCTCCTGCACCTCGCCGATCTGCTCGGCGGAGAAGATGACCCTCGCCGGGCCCTCCGCCACGCCGGGCGAGGCGGCGAAGCCCTTGAGCCCGTCGGCGCCGTCCCCGGAGCTCCCCAGCCACTGCTTGACACTGTCGCTGGTGATGCCCCACAGCATGATCGTGAACGGCTCGGTGACCACCTCCGGCGGCCTGCCCAGCGCCGGCGGCGGCGACCAGGCCCGCAGCGCCGCCAGGATGCCCTTGCGGCGTTCCAGCTCCCGCGGCCAGTAGCGCGGACCGCGCGGCTGCACCCCGACCGCCCAGGCGCTGTACAGGTCCCA
>DASYRU010000527.1:0-2576 GCA_036004165.1 Actinomycetota bacterium | reverse complement strand
GCCGAGGCCCAACAGCGGCGCACGGCGGCCGGCAGCCCAGCGGCGGGCACCCCAAGGACGCTCTCGTACTGCCCGGCGTAGGAGGCGCCGGGCAGGTCCTCGTCCACCCCCGAGGAGCGCACCGCCAGCGGGCCGTCACCGAGCCGCTCGGCCGCCGCGGCGATCGCGGTTGCGACTTCGCTGGGCAGCGGCACCGCCTCCACCTGGTCCGGGCCGGCACCGGCGTCGAGCCCGGCCGCGGCCAGGGTCCGCACCAGTGCCTCGGTCGTGACGACCATGCCCTCGGGCACCGGGAACCCGGCCCGCCTGAGCGCGCCGAGCGTGGCCGCCTTGTGGCCTACGCGGGGCGCGTCCGCCGATCCCACCTCGTCCAGGGGCAGCACCAGATCGATGCTTGTCAGCGTCATCGCCGCCACCTTCCATCCATCGTGTCGTCGCCCGGCGGCCATGCTCCCCCACCCGGGCGACCCCGCCCATCCGTCCGCCTACGTATCGGCCCGCCAGGCCTACGTATCCTCGGGGGTGAGGCCGCGCTCCAGCACCCAGCGGGTCAGCGCTGTCCGCGACGGGAGGCCGAGCCGGGCGTAGACGTGCTGCAAGTGGGTGGTGACGGTCCGGGGGCTGATGAACAGCCGCCCGGCGATCTCGGCGTTGCTGAGCCCGGCGGCGACCAGGCGCACCACCTGCAGCTCCCGCTCCGACAGCTCGCCGGTGGCGGTCCTGGGCGGCGGCGCCGGCCGCTCCCCCAGGGCGCGCAGCAGCCGGCGGGCACGGTCGGCGAACGGGCGGGCGCCGAGCCGGTCGAAGGCGGCAAGGCTCCGGTGGGCCGCCTCGGCCGCGTCGGCCCGGCCCGCGGCCGCCCGGTGGTCGTCGGTGGCGGCCGCGGCGACCTCGGCCCAGCCGAGCCGGGCCCGGGCAGCCTGGAACGGCATGCCGAGCCCGTCCAGACGGTCGGCGGCGCGCCGCAGGCAGGCCAGCGCCGCCGCCCGCTTGCCGAGCGCTGCCAGGGCCAGCCCCTCGACCCAGCTCCCGCAGGCGGCCGGCCACGGCGCGTCGGGCCCGAGCCCGCCGAGCCGGCTGACGGTTTCGAGCGCACCGGCCGGGTCGCCGAGCGCCACCTGCGCCTCCCCGAGCACGGTGAGGCCGAGGCAGGGCAGGACCGTGGGGGTCGCCACGGCCGTGGCGGCCAGCGCCCGTGCCCGCGCGGGATCGCCGGCGGCGAGCGCGGCCGTCGCCTCGGCGATCTCGACCATGGTGAAGATGTGCCGGTCGGCCTCGGCGGCGCGGCCGTACAGCTCCCGCGCCTCGGCTGCGCACCGCGCCGCCTCCTCCGGCTGGCCGCGGTGGGCGAAGACGAACGCGCGCCCGGTCAGGCCGGTGGCCATGCCACGGGCGAACCCGACCCGGGAGCCGAGGGCAAGGATCTCGTCAGCCTCCCGCAGCACCTCCTCCCAGGCGTCGGTGGCCACGTCGATCGCCAGCATGAAGAACCGAGCGCTCAGCTCGAGGGTCGGCGACCCGGCCTGCCGGGCCTGCGCGAGGTCGGCGAGCACGTGCTCGCGGGCCAAGCGGTGGTCGCCGACGTTGACGGTGGTCATGGCCAGGTGCCGGTTGGTGCGGGCGGCCAGCGCGCCGAGCCCGGCGCGCTCGGCCACGGCGAGCGCCTGCAGGCCATGCTCGCGGGCGGCCACCAAGCGGCCGTGCAGGAACGCCACGTCGGCCCGCGCCAGGTGCGCCGCCGCCACCGCCTGCCGGCTCCCGGAGCGCTCTGCCAGGGACAACAGGGCGACCGCCTCCTCCTCCAGCCGGGCGACGTCGCCCAGACGTGCGAGCAACTGCAGCCGGACGTAGTGCAGGTCGGTCAGCTCCGTGTCGGCAGCGGTGCCCTCGACGGCCCGGAACCCGGCGGCGAGCTGCTCCTCGGCCACGTCGAACCGCCCCCGATCCCACTCGGCCAGCGCCAGCAGGCCCCGCAGGCGGGCGGTGGCCGGCCGGTCGCCGGACCGTTCGCGCTCGCCGGCGGCCTCGGACCATGCCGCCGCGGCCGCCTCGAACTGGCCTGCGCGCGACCGGGCGTGGCCGAGGCGCTCCAGCAGCTCCTCCACCATGGAGGGCCGGTCGGTGCGGGCAAGCGCCAAGGCTGCCGCGAAATGGTCGGCGGCCTCGGCGTCGGCGTGCAGCTCCTCGGCCCGCCAGCCCGCGGCGACCAGGACGTCCAGTGCGCGCCGAGGGTCGGCCTCCCAGGCTGCGGCCCGGTAGTGGTGGGCGAGCCGCTGCGGGTCGCCGACGTGGAATTCCTCCAAGGCGGCCGCGACGCCGGCGTGGAGCCGACGCCGCCGGGTCTCCGGCAGCTCGCCGTAGGCGACCTCGGCGATCAGGGGGTGGGCGGCTCGGTAGACGATCTTGGAGGCGGTGGGCTCCTCGATGACCAGGCCGGATTCGCAGAGGCGGCGGAGCAGCGCATCCAGCTCCTCCTCTGCCGGCCCGCCGACCCGGCCGAGGAGCGCCGGGGAGGCGGCGTCGCCGGCGACCGCGATCAGCTCGAGCAGGGCACGGTCTGCCGGATCCAGCCGCTC
>DASYRU010000526.1:0-2232 GCA_036004165.1 Actinomycetota bacterium | reverse complement strand
CTGCCGCGCGACAACGGCGAGCTGGTCTTCGAGGAACCCTGGCAGGGACGCGCCCTCGGCATGGGCGTGGTGGTGCTCGACCGCACCGGCGCCAGCTGGGCGGAGTTCCGCCGCCACCTGGTCGCCGCCATCCGGCGCCGGCCGCAGGAGCCCGGCGGGTCCGCCGCGAGCGCCTACTACGCCGCCTGGCTGGACGCCGTCGAGGCGCTGCTGGCCGACCGCGGCCTGCTCCCCTCACGGCCGGCGCCCGCGCGCGGCGGGCCGGGCCGCCCCCCTTCTGAGCAGGGGCTTCCGGGCGCCGGGGCACCCTGACGTGCTACCCTGGCGCAGGTGGCTGGGCCTGTGCTGGTCCGGCGACCGTCCGGGATGCGGGACCCCCCGTGGCAGTTGACGCCGCAGCCGGGGATCCCCGGGCAGATTCCGCACCGTCAAGGAGAGGTAGCAGCATGCTGGTCAAGGACGACAAGACCAAGATCATCACGGAGTACGCGACCAGAGAGGGCGACACCGGCTCGCCCGAGGTCCAGGTGGCCCTGCTCACCACGCGCATCAACACGCTGACCGAGCACCTCAAGGTCCACAAGCACGACCACCACTCGCGCCGCGGCCTGCTGCAGATGGTCGGCCGCCGCCGGCGGCTGCTCCGCTACCTCCAGACCAACGACGTCGCCCGCTACCGAGCGCTCATCGAGCGGCTCGGCCTGCGCCGCTGACCGAGGTGGAGGGGTCGGGCGTGCGGAAGGCGGTGGTGCCGCTGGCACGCTGACCCCGGGCCCGAGACCGGGCCGGCCGACGGGCGGCCGTGTCAGTTGTCAGTGGTGAGCCCTGGAGCACCGCTTCGACCTCCAGGACTTTCGACTGGGAACTGGCACATCGCACCAGCTTGACCCGCACGCGACGCGAGGTCGACGTCGGCGGAGCCGTCATGAGACTGGAAGCTGGGTTTCGCCCCACGATGGGGCAGAGGCAGAAGTAGAAGGAGAAAACATCCACATGGCAATTCATCGTGTACAAGGCAGCGTCGGCGGCCGGGAGATGTTCCTGGAGACCGGCAAGCTGGCCAGGCAGGCTGGCGGCGCGGTGGTGATCGGGCTGGGCGAGACCCAGCTGCTGGTGACCGCCACCGCCGGCAAGAGCCCCAAAGAGCAGCTCGACTTCATGCCGCTCACGGTCGACGTCGAGGAGCGCATGTACGCCGCCGGCAAGATCCCCGGCGGCTTCTTCCGCCGCGAGGGCCGGCCGTCGGAGACCGCGATCCTCACCGCCCGGCTGGTCGACCGGCCGCTGCGGCCGTCGTTCCCCAAGGGCCTGCGCAACGAGATCCACGTGATCGCCACCATCATGTCGGCCGACATGGAGAACCTGCCCGACGTGCTGGCGATCAACGGCGCCTCCGCCGCCCTGCAGCTGGCCGGCATCCCGTTCTCCGGCGCGGTCGGCGCGGTGCGGCTCGGCCGTCACGGCACCGACTGGATCGTCAACCCGACCTACGCCGAACTGGAGGAGTGCACCTTCGACATGGTGGTGGCCGGCCGCCAGAACGAGGCCGGCGGGGTCGACATCCTGATGGTGGAGGCCGAGGCCACCGAGCACGCCGTCCGGCTGATGGAGGAGACCGGCGCGCCCAAGCCGACCGAGGAGGCGCTGGGGCTCGCCCTGGAGCTGTCGAAGTCGCACATCGCCACCGCCTGCCAGCTCCAGCTCGAGCTGGTCCGCCAGGCCGGCGCCCAGCCGAAGGACTACCCGCTGTTCCCCGAGTACGGCGAGGACGTGGCCGGCGCCGTCCGCGGCGCGGTCGAGCCGAAGGTGCGCGAGGCGATCACCGTCGCCGACAAGGCCGAGCGCGAGGCCCGGCTGGACGAGCTGAAGGCGGAGGCGGCCCAGGCCGCCGCCGAGCAGCTCGGCGAGGCCCTGGCCGGGCGCGAGAAGGAGGCAGGGGCCTCCTTCCGCAGCCTCACCAAGGAGCTGGTCCGTCAGCGGGTGGTCAAGGAGGGCAAGCGGATCGACGGCCGCGGGCCGCGCGACATCCGGCCGCTCGAGGCCGAGGTCGGCATCCTGCCGAGGGCCCACGGCTCCGGCCTGTTCCAGCGCGGCGAGACCCAGGTGCTGAACATCACCACCCTCGGCATGGTCCGCATGGAGCAGATCGTCGACACCCTCGACCCCGAGGACCGCAAGCGCTACATGCACCACTACAACTTCCCGCCGTTCTCCACCGGCGAGGTCGGCTTC
>DASYRU010000525.1:0-5452 GCA_036004165.1 Actinomycetota bacterium | reverse complement strand
CGGCGGTGGGGCCGTCGCCGTCGTCGTCGACCTGCACCTCCAGGTCCCGCTCGCCGTAGGCGACGCGGACCGTCACGGCGGCCCGTCCGGCGTGCCGGGTCACGTTGGTCAGCGCCTCCTGCACGATCCGGTAGGCGGCCAGGTCGACCCCGACCGGCAGCGGCCTCGGCGTCCCCGCGACCCGCGTGCTGACCACCAGGCCGGCGGCCTCGGCGCTGGCCACCAGGCCCTCGAGGCGGGCCAGGCCGGGCACCGGGGCGCGCGGCGGCTCGTCGTCGGCCTGGCGCAGCGCGTCCAGCACCGACCGCAGCTCGCGCAGGGCGTCGTTGCTCGCCTGCTTGATCGCGACCAGGGCGGTGCGCGACTGCCCCGGCTGCTCGTCCATCAGGTGCAGGGCGACGCCGGCCTGCACGTTGATCAGGGAGATGTTGTGGGCGAGCACGTCGTGCAGCTCGCGGGCGATGCGCAGGCGTTCCTCGCTGGCGCGGCGGCGGGCCTCCTCCGACCTGGTGCGGGCCGCCTCCAGCATGCGCTCGCGCCCGATCCGCGCGACCTCGGCCACGATCAGCAGCACCAGCATCCAGGCGGCCACCGCGACCATCAGGGTCAGCGTGAGCGGCGGCGCCCAGGGCCCGCCGAGGAGGTAGCCCAGCCCGAAATGGCCGGCGTACAGGGCGCCGGCCGACAGCCACGCGGCCAGCCGGGCTCCCCCGGTAACGGCGGTGAACACGGCCACGATGAAGCTCAGGACGACCGGCCCGTAGGGATAGCCGAGGAGCATGTACAGCAGGGTCACGGCGGCGACGAAGGCCACCACGGCGTCGGGGCGGCGGTGGCGGGCGACCAGCGCCAGCGGCCCGGCGGCCAGCAGCAGGAACCCGAGCGCATCGAGCGGGGCCCGCTCCGGCTGGCCCTGGGCGGCGAACCCGGTGCCGATGAGCTGGACCGCGCCGACCATCAGCGCGACCGCGACGTCCGACGGCCAGCCGGGCGGCACCAGCCCCAGCCAGCCCTGCGTCTGCCGCGCCGCGGCGTCGGTCGTCTTCATGGACGCAACGGTATGCCTCCGCCAGCGCGGCGTCATCGACCGGCGGCGGGCCTTGCGCCTACTCCGGTGGGCGTAGCCGCCCCGGGTGGCCTGCTCCGTGTGGAGGACGCCGGCCGGGCGACCTCCCACCGGTTCAGCGCGGTTCGCGGAGCGTCTGCCGGATGCGCTCGAACGCCTCGTCGAGGATGGCCGCGCACTCGCGAAGCTGCGCCTCGGTGGTGCCGGCGCGCTTCAGCACCTGGTCGGTGCGGGCGAGGAACTCGCGCAGGCGACCCTGCAGCCGGCCGGCTGGCGCGTCGTCGTCCTCGCGGCGGCTCCCGCGGTGGTGGTCGTCCTCGTAGTCCCAGCCATGCTCGGCGCGGCGCCAGCGGTTCTCGTGCCGCTGCTCACGGCGGATCTCCCTGGCGGCCTGCCTGAGCTCCTGCTTGAGGTCGCGCACCGTCCCGTGGACCTCGTCGCGGATCTCGCGGGCCAGGCCGCTGACCGAGCTGCCGATCTCGGTCTCGAGCTGGTCGAGCTCCTCCTGGCGCCGCCGCAGCTCCTCGCGCCCGGCCTCGGTGATCTGGTAGACCTTGCGGCCGCCCTCCTGGCTCTGGGTGACCAGGCCCTCGGCCTCCAGCCGTTGCAGGCGCGGGTAGATGGTTCCGGGCGACGGCGCGTACAGGCCCATGAAGCGGTCCTCGAGCAGGCGGATCATGTCGTAGCCGTGGCGGGGGCTCTCGTCCAGCAGCTTGAGCAGGTACAGGCGCAGCCGGCCGTGGCTGAACACGGGACTCATCGGGGCATCTCCGGCTCGCGGCGGAGCAGGGCGACATGGCCGGTGGTGGTGTTGGCCAGCAGCCGGCCGGTGCCGGCGCCCAGCCGGCCACTGAGGGTCCGCAGCGCCGGCCGCCCCTCCCGCCGCAGCTCGGCGAAGGCGCTGGCGACCTGGCCGCTGGTGGACCGGAGCTGGACCTGGAGGTCGCTCGTCTCGGGCAGGCGCACGGTGAGGTCGCCGGAGATGCTGCTCAGGCGGATGTCGCGCTCCCCGGGGGCGCTCAGGTCCAGCGTCACCGAGCCGGAGACCGTCTGCGCGTGCACCGCCCCGCCGGCGCCCTCCACCAGGGTGAGGTCGCCGGAGATCGTGTGGGCCCACAGGTCGCCGGCCACGCCGTGGGCCTGGACCGCGCCGGAGACCGTGTCGGCCTCGACCTCCCCGCCGAGCCGGGCGAGGGTGATCTCGCCGCTGACGGTCCTGGCGACCACCGGGGCCAGCAGGCCCGACACCATCAGGCCGGCGCTGACGACCCGCAGCTCGACCTGGCAGTCCCGCGGCACCGCCAACGAGATGACCGCCCGCTGCCGCCGGCCGAACGGCCAGCCGGGCGGCGGGCCGGGCCACCAGGCACGCTCGTGGACGACCTCCAGCTCGTCCCCTTCGTGACGGACCCGCAGCGGGGCGCCGCGCAGCTCGGAGAGCTCGAGGGTGGGCCGGTCGTCGCTGCCGACGACGCTGACGCCGCCGGCCACGATGCGGACCCGCAGCCGGCGCACCCGGTCGAAGGCGAGCCGCTGGGGCTCGTCGATCCTCCACGTCGTCATGGCGCTCCCTCCGCGATATATCGCGTCTTCGTCCACACAAGATATATCGCGAGCGCCGGATGTCAAGTGGGCAGGCCGGAGCCTGACTCCCAGTCGACTCCCAGCAGGCTCACCGTCGACGCCCAGGCTGGGTCCATACCCTTCTTCTGGGCGGGCTCGCCCAGGACTCGCAGAGGAGGACCTCAGATGGCGCACGACCAGGAGCTGCACGACCACGACCGGGGCCTGTCCCATGACCTGCCGACCCTGCTGAGCCGCAGGCGTGCGCTGAGGTTGTTCGGCGGGGCCGGACTTGCCGCCGCGCTGGCCGGTTGCGGCATCGGCGGCGGCGACGACGGCTCCGGCGGCGCGACCACGACGAGCTCGGCGGCGGCCGGGACCCAGATCCCCGAGGAAACCGCTGGGCCCTACCCCGGCGACGGCTCCAACGGGGTCAACGTCCTCACCGAGAGCGGCATCGTGCGCAGCGACATCACCAGAAGCTTCGGATCGGCGTCCGGGGTGGCGGCGGGGGTGCCGCTGACCATCCAGCTCAAGGTCCTCGACAGCGGTGACAGCTTCCGCGGACTGCAGGGTGCCGCCGTCTATCTGTGGCACTGCAACATCGACGGCGCGTACTCGCTGTATTCGGAGGGGATCACCCAGGAGAACTACCTGCGTGGGGTGCAGGAGACCGGAAGCGACGGATCGGTCGCGTTCACCAGCATCTACCCGGCGGCCTACTCCGGGCGCTGGCCGCACATCCATTTCGAGGTCTACCCGAGCCTGCAGGCGGCGACCACCGCCAGCGGCAAGCTGCGGACCTCCCAGCTGGCGCTTCCGGAGGAGGCGTGCCAGCTGGTCTACGCCACCGACGGCTACCGTCAGAGCCAGCAGAACATGGCACAGACCTCGCTGGACAGCGACAACGTCTTCAGCGACGGCTACTCGTTGCAGCTGGCCACGGTGACCGGAAACGTGACCGACGGCATGACCGCCAGCCTCAACGTCCCGGTGTAGACCCGGCGTGGATCGCGCGGACATCGCCGATGGTGTCCGCGTCGGCGGCGCGCTTGTCCGGCCGGTAGCGCAGCACCCGTGCAAACCGTAGGGCCACGCCGCCGGGATAGCGCGGGCTCGCCTGCACCCCGTCGAAGGCCACCTCCACGACCAGTTCGGGACGGACCCGGACGACGTACCCGTCGGTGGGGGTCACGGCCAGTTCCAGCAGGCGCCCGGTCTGCCAGGTGAGCAGCTCGTCGGTGAGGCCCTTGAACGTCTTGCCCAGCATCACGAACCCGCCGTGCTCAGGGTCGCGGGCGCCCAGGTGCAGGTTGCTGAGCCAGCCCTGGCGCCGGCCGTGCCCCCATTCGGCGGCCAGCACGACCAGGTCGAGGGTGTGGACCGGTTTGACCTTGACCCACCCGGCTCCGCGCCGTCCCGCCTCGTACGGCGCGGCCAGCGACTTGACCAGCACGCCTTCGTGGCCGCGGACCAGCGCGTCGCCCAGGAACGCCGCCGCGACCGCCGGGTCGCCGGTGACCGTCCTCGGCACGCGCAGCGCCGCCGGGGTCGCCGCCGCGAGGACGGCGTGCCGGTCGGCCCCGCCCCGGTCGATCAGGTCCTCGCCGTCCAGGTGGAGCGCGTCGAACAGGTACAGCGTGACCGGCACCGTCGTGCGCAGCCGCGCCACGTCGAGCTTGCTGCCGAGCCGGCCCGCCGTGACCTGGAACGGATGCGGCCGGCCGTCGGGTTGCAGGGCGATCAGCTCGCCGTCCAGCACGACCGAGCGGACCGGCAGGGCCGCCACGACCTCGACCACCTCTGGCACGCGCGCGGTGACGTCGTCCAGTGTCCGGGTGAACAGGCGCACCTCGTCGCCGTCCTTGTGGAGCTGGACGCGAATGCCGTCCAGCTTCCACTCCACGGCCGCCTCGCCGGTACTGGCGAGGGCGGCCTCGACGCTGGTGGCGGTCTGGGCCAGCATCGGCTGCAGCGGGCGGCCGACCTGCAGCCGGAACGAGCGCAGGCCGTCCACGCCCCCGGCGAGCGCGGCCTCGGCGACCGGGCCGAGCGCGCCGCGCAGCATCAGCCCCCGCCGCACCTCGGCGGCGGGAACCTCGGCGGCGCGGGCGATCGCCTCGACCATCACGCCCTCCAGGGCGCCCTGGCGCAGCTCGCCGCCGAGCAGCCGGACCAGGAACCGCTGCTCCTCGGCGGTGGCCCGGCCGAGCAGGTCGGCCAGCAGCCGCCGCCGCTCCCCCTGCGACCCCGGCCCGGCCAGGCGGCCGGCCCGCTCGAAGGCGGCGTCGACCTCGGCGACGGTCAGCGACGGCGACGGGCTGGCCGGCGGGAGCTCGCGCAGCGCCGCCCAGCCGACCCCGATCTGCCGCTGGCGCAGCTCGCCGGAGAGGTAGGCCACCGCCGGGTGCACCTCCGCCGGGTCCAGCCGGCGCAGGCAGGCGGCCAGGCGCTCGACCTTGGCCAGCCTGGCCGAGCTTGAGGCCACGCCGTCGGAGGTCGCGGCGATCTCGGAGAGCAGCACGACTCCATTGTCCCCGATCGACCGGGGCACCCCTCGGGTTCCCGGGCCCCGGTGGGCGGTGCTGGACCGGGCCGCCTACCGGCTGGGCCGTCGTGGGGTTCCCCGGCCCCGGTGGGCGGGACTGGACCGGGCCGCCTACCGGCTGGGCCGTCGTGGGGTTCCCCGGCCCCCTCCGAAGCTCAGGCGCGGACCGCGAACAGGCGCCATTCGCCGGCCATGCCGCGCAGCGCGTGGGCGCCGCGGTCCTCCAGCACGTAGTCGGAGCCGGCGACCAGGTCGTGCACGGTCCTTGAGACCAG
>DASYRU010000524.1:0-5984 GCA_036004165.1 Actinomycetota bacterium | reverse complement strand
CATCTCCGGGACGAACTTCGTGTTCGAGCGCGTGCCGGCAAGGTCGAGCTCCCGGAGCACGACCGTCACCGGATTCGAGACGATCACCCCCCCGCGGTGTCCGGCCTTGTTGCGGAGCACGTAGTCGACCTTCCCCTTGCGGCGCAGCTCGATGCCGTCGAGTGCCTGTTCCAGGGCGACGGCCAGCTCCGGGTCGCCGGTCGCGAACGTCGGCGTCGTCGAGGTCGTCAGGCAGCCGTCGCCGAGGAGGAGCCCGAGCGCGTAGGGGTCCATCGGTACGGTCCTTGGCTCGAACTCGACCGGCTGCGAGACCCGTGGCAGCTCGAACCGGTGGGCGTGCGCCGCCCTGAGGCGGCCGATCATCTCCCGCGTCTCGAGGATCCGGTGCGGCCGCCCGCGGAGCCGATCATGGCGCGTCGTGACCGCCCACAGGTGCTCGCCGCAGCAGAGCGTCGACGCACCGTCCTGCGCCTGGACGCGGAAGACCTCCTTGCGGCCCTGCGGGTACACGCCCAGCACCGGCGTGGGCAGGCCGTTCGACCCGATCACGAGGTCCCCGACCTGCAGGCTTCCGATGGGGCGGAATCCCCACGGCGTCAGGACCCGGCTGTGGAGTGGTTGCGCCCTACCCCGCATGTAGCCGAGGGGGGCGACCTCGATGGTGCCGCGTTCCATCAGGCGGCCGATCTGCTCGGCGTCCATCATCTCGTAGAGGGCGTCGTAGAGCGGCCGCAGGGACGGGTCGATCTTCTCCGAGAGCGTGCCCGGCAGGAAGCCGAGCTTCTCGCCGGCCTCGACCGCCGGTCGGGTCAGGATCAGCCGGTTGGTCTCCTTTGCGGTCAGCGCCTGCACGGCCACGGCCATCGCCAGGTAGGTCTTGCCGGTGCCGGCCGGCCCGATGCCGAACACCACCGTGTTGTTGCGGATGGCGTCGACGTACTTCTTCTGGCCGATGGTCTTGGGCTTGACCGAGCGGCCCCGGCTGGTCAGCACCGAGTCGCCGAACACCACCGACGGCCGGGCGGCCACGTCCCCCCTGACCATGTCGATGGAGCGGCCGACGGTGTCGGCGGTCAGCGCGTCGCCCCGCTCCAGCAAGGTGATCAGCTCCTCGAACAGGCGGGCGACCCGGTCGGCGTCGGCCTGTTCGCCGGTGATGGTGATCTCGTTGCCGCGGACGAACACCGAGCTCTCGAAGGCCGCCTCGATCAGCTTGAGCAGCTCGTCCCGAGTTCCGAGGAGGCTGACCATGGAGTGGTCGCCTGGGACCAGCACCTTGACCTGGACCTGCGTCTTCTGCCGCACGCTTGCCGTTGGCCCCTCCGTCTGGGGACATCCTCGCCCGGCCGCGGTGGCCGGCAGGTTTCCGAGTATAGCGATGCTACAGGTGCGCGATCGGCACCGGCTCCACCGGATCGGCGAGCTCGAAGCCGAACACCCGGCTGTAGAAGTACAGCTCGGCCTCGACGGCCCGCTTGATGTTCTCGGACCGCCGGAAGCCGTGCTGCTCGCCGGGGAACGCCAGGTAGGCGTGGGGGATGCCCTTGGCGTCGAGCGCGGCGGCCATCCGCTCGGCCTGGGCGGGCGGGACGACCTCGTCCTCCAGGCCCTGCAGGAGGATGACCGGGCAGGACAGGCGCTCGGTGTGGTGGATCGGCGACCGCTGCCGGTACAGCTCGGCCGCCTGCGGCCACGGGCCGATGAGGCGGTCCAGGTAGCGGGACTCGAACTTGTGGGTGTCGCGGGCCAGCGCCTCCGCGTCGGCCACGCCGTAGTAGCTGGCGCCGGCGGCGAACAGGTCGCGGAAGGTGAGCGCGCACAGGGTGGTGTAGCCGCCGGCGCTGCCTCCCCGGATGGCCAGCCGCCGCGGGTCGACCTCGCCCCCGTCGGCCAGGAAGCGGGCCGCCGCGACGCAGTCGTCGACGTCGACGATCCCCCAGCGGCCTGCCAGCCGCTGCCGGTAGGCGCGCCCGTAGCCGGTGGAGCCGCCGTAGTCGACGTCGACCACCGCGATCCCCCGGCTGGTGAAGAACTGGTAGCCGTCGGCGAGCAGGCTCACCACCTCGGCGGTGGGCCCGCCGTGGCTGGTGACCAGCAGCGGCGGGCGCTCGCCGTCGGGGCCGGTGAAGTCCCGGTTGGCCGGCGGGTAGTAGAGCGCGTAGGCGGTCCGGCCGCCCTCGGTGGGGAACTCGATCTGCCGCGGCACCGACAGGTAGCCGGGGTCGAACTCCTGGTCGCCGCTCTGCCGCAGCACCTCGACCTGGCCGCCGGCCGGGTCGATCACCACCACGGCGGCGTCGCGGGTGGGGCTGCCGGCCACGCAGGCCAGCCGGTCCCCGACGGCGCGGAGCTGGGGCGGGTAGAAGGCGGTGAACGGCAGGTCGAGGTCGGCGAGGTGGCCGTCGGGGTCGAGGACGCCGAGCCGCTGCAGCGGGCCGAGCCCGTGGATGCAGGCGATCCGGCCGCCGGGCAGGAACGCGTACCTGGCCAGCCCGAAGACCCACTGGGGGTGGCCGAACTCCTCCTGCATCGGCGCGAGGGCCTCGACCTGCCCGTCCTGGATCCGGTACAGGTTCCACCAGCCGCTGCGGTCGCTGACGAAGTGGAGGGTCCCGCCGGGGCTCCACTCCGGCTGGAAGATCGACTCGTCGGGTCCGCCGGCCTCGCGGCGCGGCTCGCCGACCGGCACGCCGCCCGACAGCTCGGCGACCTTGAGCTCGGTGCCGTCCCACGGCATGTTCGGGTGGTCCCACTCCAGCCACGCCAGCCGGCGGCCGTCCGGGCTGAGACGGGGGCTGGCGTAGAAGTCGCGCCCGCCGGCCAGCACCGCCGGCGGCTCGCTGCCGTCGGCGGGCAGCGTGACCAGCTCGTTGATGACGCCGTCGGCCTCGTGCCGCTCGCGCACGCACACCAGCACCCGGCCGTCCGGGGTGATGGCGGCGTCGGCGTAGCGGTGGGCGGCGAGGGTGGGCGGCTCCGGGGTGATCGGCCGTGGCGGCGATCCGGGGTCCTGCCGGTACAGCCGCTGGTCGTCGAAGTTGGCGAAGAACAGGATGTCGCCGTGGACCGCCCAGGAGCCGCCGCCGTACTCGTGGACCCTGGTGCGGACGTTGAACCCCGCAGGGGTGAGGTCCTGCGGCTCCCCGCCGCCTCCGGGCGCCACCCCGCAGACGACCCGGCGGCCGCCCTCCAGCGGCCGCCCTTCCAGCCAGCGGACGGCGTCCCCGGCGACCTTGACCTCCTCGAGGGCGACGCCGCCGGCGGCGACCAGCTCGGCGCTGATCGGCGAGCGCCACGACCCGTAGGGTGCGACCTGAAGCATCCGGCTACCCCGGCGGCCAGCTCATCGGGCGGCCGCCGAGCACGTGCAGGTGCAGGTGGTCGACCGACTGGCCGGCGGCCCTGCCGATGTTGGTCACCACCCGGAAGCCGCCGGCGACGCCGTCGTCCCGTGCGACCTGGTTGACGGCGGCCACCAGGGCCGCCAGCAGCTCGCCGTGGTGCTCGGCGACCGCCTCGAGGCTGGCGATGTGCTGCTTGGGGATGACCAGCACGTGGGTGGGTGCCTGCGGGTTGACGTCGCGGAACGCGAGCACCTCGTCGCGGTCGAGCACCACCTCGGCCGGGAGCTCCTTGGCCACGATCCTGCAGAACAGGCAGTCCCCGTCGCTCACGCGGCTCCCTCCATCGGTCCGGCTTCCATGCCCTCGGCGTCGGCCCGCAAGCCTCGCACGGTCACCACCCGGTCGACCAGGTCTGGGCCGCCGGGGAAGCGCACCTTGATGTAGTTGTCGCTGGTCCCCACTGCCAGGCCATCGCCGGCCCCCTCGACCAGCACCTCCAGCGGCCGGCCGACGTGCGCCTCGTGGAAGCGGCGGCGCAGCTCGGCGCCGAGGGCGATCAGCTCGCGGGCGCGGGCCTTCTTCTCCGGGTCGGGCACCTGGTCGGGCATGGTGGCCGCGGGGGTGGCCGGCCGCGCGGAGTAGCGGAACACGTGCAGCTTGGAGAAGCAGACCCGCTCGACCACGGCAAGGGTGGCGGCGAACTGCTCGCGGGTCTCGCCGGGGAAGCCGACGATCACGTCGGTGGACAGGCCGAGCCCGTCGACCTGCGCCTTGGCGTGCTCGACGCGGCGCAGGAACTCGGCGATCCGGTAGGGCCGGTGCATGCCCGCCAGCACCTGGTCGTCGCCGGCCTGCAGGGGGACGTGCAGGTGGCGGCAGACCTTCGGGTCGTCGCGGACCCGCTCCACCAGCGCGGGGGTGACCTGCACCGGCAGGACGCTGGAGAGGCGCAGCCGGACCAGGCCGTCGATGGCGGTGAGCCGGTCCACCAGGCGGGCGAGGCCGTCGCGCTGGCCCAGGTCCTCGCCGTACTTGCCGAGGTGCACGCCGGTGAGGACCACCTCGCGGACGCCCCGCCCGACCTGGCGGCGGACGTCGGCGACCAGCTGGTCCTCCGGGTAGGAGCGCAGCGGGCCGCGGGTCCTTGGGATGATGCAGAAGGTGCACCATTCGTCGCAGCCGGTCTGCGCCTTGATCGCCACCCGGGTGCGCAGCCGCTCGACCGGGGCCGGGCGCATCACCAGCGGCAGGCGCCGCACCGTCGGCACCTCGGTGACCAGCTCGGCCAGCCGGTCCTTGTGGTCGTTGCCGACCACCAGGTCGACGCCGGGGATGGCCTTGACCGCCTCGGGGTCGGCGACCGCGTAGCAGCCGGTGACGACCACGGTCGCCCCTGGGTGCGCCTCGGCCGTCTTGCGGATCAGCCGTCGCGAGGAGGCGGTCGACTCCTGGGTGACGGTGCAGGTGTTGATCACCACCACGTCCGGCTGCTCGCCGGCGTGGGCGAGGTCGAAGCCGCGCGCCCCGAGCGCCTCCAGCGCCTGCTCGGACTCGGCCTGGTTGAGCCGGCAGCCGAGGGTCTTGAAGGCGACCTTCGGGGTGGCGGGCTCAGCCATCGAAGGCCTCCAGCAGCGACGGCTCCGGCGGGTCCTCCGCCCGCGGCGCCGGGTCGACCCGCACGTAGGACGCTACGGCGAACACCTCCCGCCAGTTGTCGCAGTGCTCGACCAGCTTGCGGGTCACGTCGGCGGCCTGGGTGCGGTGCTCGCGGAGCGCCCGCCAGGCCGTCTCGGCCACGGTGGCGGTGTCGACGTGGCAGGTGAACTGCTCGTCCGGGGTGCCCGTGGCGCCGTACGGCTCGTCCTCGCCGGGGAGCTCGAAGCCGCTCAGCCGGCCCAGCTCGCGCCATCTCGCCAGCAGCGAGGTCGGCGCCCCCCACCAGTAGAGGCGGGGCTGACGCTCCCGCGGCGTGGCCGCGTAGGCCGCGAAGGCGGCCTTGGTGGCGGCGGAGGTGGCCATGTGGTCGGGATGGGCGGTCACCCCACCGGGCTCCATGGTCACCACCACGTCGGGCCGTTCCCGTTCGAGGAACGCGTGGATGGCGGCGGTCAGGGCGGCTGGGTCGGCCCGGTCGACCTCGCCGTCGACGAACTCGCCGAACTCGACGGTGTCCACGCCGACCACCGCCATGGCCGCCCGCTCCTCGGCCTCGCGAACCGCCGGCAGCGTCTGGCGGGTGGCGCCGGAGCCCTCGGCGATCTGGCCGGCCTGGCCGCGGGTGGCGGTCCAGACCACGCCGCGGACGCCCTTGGGGACCAGCAGGGCGAACGTGCCTGCCAGCGACCAGGTCTCGTCGTCCGGATGGGCGAAGATCCCGGCAAGGGTCAGCGGACGGGCCACGTTCACCTCCAGCGTGGTCCGGGTGTCCTTCGACCGAGGCTACCCGAACGCCGAGCGGCGGAGGCCCAGATCGTCCAGGCGCTCGATCAGGCCTCCAGGGGTCTGGTCGAGGATAGCGGCAAGCACCCGCACGTCGTCACGCCGGATGGTGAGCATCTTGCCGTTGAAGTCGCCCCGCTGCATCTGGATCAGCGACAGGTAGCGGCCGAGGGTCTGGGCGTCCGGCTCGCGCCTGGCCTC
>DASYRU010000523.1:0-2903 GCA_036004165.1 Actinomycetota bacterium | reverse complement strand
GGGGGGGTTTGGGCGGGGGGGGGCCGCCGCCCTCCCTCCGACGCAGAACTGTCGGGCGGTCGACGGCCCCGCCCGGCCCTTCGCCGTCCCAACCATCGCCCGGCCGGTCCCCTGTCGATGCCTCGGCCGGCCCCAAGCAGCGGCTCGCGACGGTCCGCCGGTCCGAGCCAATCTCCCCTGGTCGTCAGGACCTCCTTGTCGTACCTGGTTGGTAGCTTCCGGGCAGACCCGGAGGGGAGGGTGGCCGGTGGGGGTTCAGGCGGTGGTGATCGGGCTGCTGGCTGGGTTGCTGTTGGGGTTGGTGGCGGCTCGGTGGGGGGGGCGGGGGGACGTTGGCGGGATTGCCGCTGGGCGGTTGGAGCGGCGGCTTGCCGGTATCTCCGATGGGCTCGATCGGCGGCTGGTTGACCTCGATCGGCGGTTGTATCTGGGGCTGGATGGGGTGCAGGACGTGCAGGCGCGGGCGGCGGATACGGCGGCGGAGGTACGGGAGCGGGTTGCGGTGGTGGCTGGGGTGGCGCAGCAGGTGTTGGAGCACGCGCGGGGACTGGCGAGGCTGGAGGACCTGCTGCGGCCGCCGCAGGCGCGTGGGGCGGTTGGGGAGCTGCTGCTGGAGCAGCTGCTGGCGCAGGGGCTGCCGGGTGGGGCCTACCGGACCCAGCACGTGTTCCGGTCGGGGGCCAGGGTCGACGCGGTGCTGGTGGTCGGCGAGGCGATGGTCTCGGTCGACTCCAAGTTCCCGCTGGAGGCGTTCGCCCGCATGAGCGCGGCCAGCAACGGGGACCCGGCCCGCGGCCTGCACCGGCGGGCGTTCGTGCGTGACGCCCGCCGGCACGTCGAGGCGATCGCCGACAAGTACATCCGCCCCGACGAGGGGACCTACGACTTCGCCCTCTGCTACCTGCCGTCGGAGGCGGTCTTCTACGAGTTCCTCCGCGAGGACCCGCCAGGCGACTCGTGCTGGCGCTACGCCGTCGAACGCCGGGTCTTCCCGACCTCCCCGACCACCCTCTACGCCTACCTGGTGTCGATCGGGGTCGGTCTGAAGGGCCTGCGGGTCGAGGAGAACGCCCGCCGGGTCCTGGACGCCCTGTCGGCGCTCCGCGGCGAGCTGGACGGCTTCCGCCGGGAGTTCGAGCTGGCCGGCAGGCACCTCGCCAGGGCAAGGGGTCGCTGGGAGGACGCCGCCCACCGGCTGGACCGGTTCGACGGCCGGCTCGCCGAGGCCGCCGGTCGCGCCACCGACCTGGACCGGGGCGGTCAGCGAGCCACAGAGGCCCTGCCGGAGGTGGAGACCCTGCCGGCGCCGACGGACGGCGCCGTCGGCGGCGCCGGCCTCAGGGGAGGCGGCTGAACCAGGCCAGGGAGGTGGCCGCGCCGGCGACCATCAGCAGCAGCCCGGCGGCGGCGAACACGACCGTGACTTCCTGCTTCTGCTTGACGAAGCCGATCTTGGAGCCCAGCTCGTCGTAGACGCTCGCCAGGTCCTTGCTGGAGGGCGCGGCGAAGAACCGCGCGCCGGTGGTCTCGGCGATCCGCTGCAGGGTCACCCGGTCGGGCGGCACCGGGACCCGGCGCAGCTGCCCGGTCTCGTTGGGCACGTCCACCATGCCGTCCTCGGTGCCCAGCGCGATGGTGAACACCTGCACGCCGAGCCGCTTGGCGTCGGCGGCGGCCTCCAACGGCTGGGTGCGGCCCTGGGTGTTGGCGCCGTCCGACAGCAGCAGCACCACCAGCGGCGGCTGGTTCCCGCCCTGGGGGGCCGCCGGCGGCGTCTGGGCGCCAGGCAGGGTCGTGGCGGACGGCGCCGCCGGAGGCCGCTTGACGTCCAGCGCCCGTTCGATCCCGTCGCCCATCGCGGTGGCGCCCTCGGCGTGCAGCGCGGCCACCGCCGCGCCGATCGCCACCCGGTCGGTGGTGGGACTGACCAGGGTCTGGGCGGTGCTGGCGAAGGTCACGATCCCGACCCGGAACTTCTCGGGGAGCTGCTCGACGAAGTTGCTGGCGGCCTGCTGGGCGGCGACCAGCCGGGTGGGCGCCACGTCGGTGGCATTCATCGACCCCGACACGTCCATCACCAGCATCACGGTGGCCTGCTCCTTGGGGACCAGGGTGAAGGTCTGCGGGCGTGCCAGGCTGGAGAGCAGGGCAGTCAGCGCCAGCAGGTACAGGACCGGCGGCAGGTGCCTGCGCCAGCCAGGCTGGCGCGCGACCACGTTGGCCAGCAGGTCCAGGTTGGTGAACCGCACCGCATAGCGGGCGCGGCGTCGCTGCAGCAGCAGGTAGGCGGCCAGCGCGACCGGGACCAGCAGCAAGGCCCACAGCAGTCCCGGCCACTGCGCGGTCAACGGACGGCGCCCCGATCGGTCCGGAGGGGTCCGGGGAACCCCACGACGGCCCAGCCGGTAGGCGGTCCGGTCCAGTCCCGTCCACTGGGGCCGGGGAACCCGACGGGGGTGCCCCGGTCGGTCGGGCCCCGGTCGAACATGTCGCGGCCGAAGCTGCTGGTCGCCTCCTACTTCGACCACCTGGGCGACGCCCTTGGCGTGCTCGCCCGCTCCCCGGTCGACGGGGTCGGCCTCGACCTCACCAGGGGCGGGTCGCGGACGCTTGCGGCGCTGGCGGCGGCCGGTGGGCTCGGCGGCAAGACGCTGCTGGCCGGGGTGGTGGACGGCCGCAACGTCTGGGTCAACGACCTGGAGCGGTCCCTGTCGACGCTGGCCACCCTGCTCGGGCTGGCCGGCGAGGTGGTCGTCTCCAGTTCCTGCTCGCTGCAGCACGTCCCGATCGACCTGGCGGCCGAGACCGGGATCGACCCGGAGGTGCGGCCCTGGCTGGCGTTCGCCCGCCAGAAGGTCGCCGAGGTGGTCACGCTGGCCCGCGGGCTCACCGAGGGCACCGAG
>DASYRU010000522.1:0-2673 GCA_036004165.1 Actinomycetota bacterium | reverse complement strand
CGTCAGCGCGTAGGCCGACAGGTGCTCTGGGGCGAGCCGGACCGCCGCGGCCAGCGTGGCCGCCCAGGAGGCGGCGTCCTCGCCGGGGCCGCCGTAGATCAGGTCGAGGTTGACCGCCGCCACCCCGGCGGCCCGCAGCGCGGCCACCGCGGCGGCCGGCCTGGCCGCGTCGTGGGTGCGGCCGAGGGCGGTGAGCACCCGCTCGTCGAAGCTCTGCGCGCCCATCGAGACCCTGGTGGCGCCGGCCGCGACCAGCCCGTCGGCCACCGCCAGGTCGACCGTCTCCGGGTTGGCCTCCACGGTCACCTCCACCTCGGGCGCGTGCGGCAGCAACTCGCGCAGGCGCCGGAGCACCCTGGCCAGGTCGCCGGGGGGCAGCAGGGTGGGGGTCCCGCCGCCGACGAAGACGCTGGTCACGGTGGGTGGTCGCGGGCCGAGGGCGGCCGCCGCCAGCGCCGCCTCCTGCAGCAGGGCGGCGGCATAGGGCCGGTGCAGCCCCTGCATGCCGGTATAGGTGACGAAGTCGCAGTAGTGGCAGCGGCTCAGGCAGAACGGCACGTGCACGTAGACCCCGAAGGAGCGCCCGTCCACCAGGAGTCCACTGGGACCCGGGCCACCGTCGCGGGCGGTCTGGGGGGGTTCGGGGGGGCGCTGTCTGCCCCCCCGATCTGTCGGGCCGGCCGTGACCGTCACCGTGCGGTGCCCTCATCGGTTCTCAGGGCGGCAACGAAGGCCTCCTGGGGGATCTCGACGCGGCCGATCTGCTTCATCCGCCGCTTGCCCTCCCGCTGGCGCTCCAGCAGCTTGCGCTTGCGGGTGACGTCTCCGCCGTAGCATTTGGCGAGCACGTCCTTGCGCCTGGCGGTGATCGTCTCGCGGGCGATCACCCTTGCGCCGATGGTGGCCTGGATCGGCACCTCGTAGAGCTGGCGCGGGATGAGCTGCTTGAGCTTGGCGGTCATCGCCCGGCCGTAGGCGTAGGCCTTGTCGCGGTGGACGATCGCGGAGAAGGCGTCGACCGGCTCGCCCTGCAGCAGCACGTCGACCTTGACCAGGTCGGCCTCCCGGTAGCCGCTGGGCTCGTAGTCGAGCGAGGCGTAGCCGCGGGTGCGCGACTTCAGCTGGTCGAAGAAGTCGAAGATGATCTCGCCGAGGGGCAGCTGGTAGCGCAGCTCCACCCGCTCCTCCGACAGGTACTCCATGGTGCCGAGCACGCCCCTGCGGTTCTGGCACAGGTCCATCACCTGCCCGATGTAGTCGGCCGGGCAGAGGACCATGGCGGCGACGTAGGGCTCCTCGATCCGCTGGATGGCGCCGGCCGGCGGCAGCTCGCTGGGGTTGGAGACCATGATCGTCTCGCCGGTCTCCAGGGTGACCCGGTAGGCGACGTTGGGGGCGGTGGTGATGAGCGACAGGTCGAACTCCCGCTCCAGCCGCTCCCGGACGATGTCCATGTGGAGCAGGCCGAGGAAGCCGCAGCGGAACCCGAACCCGAGCGCCGTGGAGGTCTCCGGCTCGTAGACCAGCGCCGCGTCGTTCAGGCGCAGCCGGTCGAGCGCGTCGCGCAGGTCGGGGAAGTCGTCGCCCTCGATCGGGTAGAGGCCGGCGTAGACCATCGGCCGCGGCTCCAGGTAGCCGGGCAGCGGCTCGGCGGCGGGGCGGTCCGCGGTGGTGGCGGTGTCCCCCACCCGCACCTGGCGCACGTCCTTGACGCCGGGGATGAGGTAGCCGACCTCGCCGGCGTGCAGGCCGGTGGTGGCCACCGCCTCCGGGGCGAACACCCCCACCTCCTCGACCTCGGAGGCGCCCCCTGCGGCCATCATCCGCAGCCGCTGGTTCCTGGCGAGGCGGCCGTCGACCATGCGGACGTAGGCGATCACGCCACGGTAGGGGTCGTACAGCGAGTCGAACACCAGCGCCCGTGCCGGCGCGTCCGGGTCGCCCCTGGGCGGCGGCACCCGCTGGACCAGCGCCTCCAGCAGCTCCGGCACGCCCTGCCCGGTCTTGGCGGAGACGCGCAGCATCTCCTGCCCTGGCACGCCGAGCACCTGCTCGATCTCGCGGGCGACCCGCTCCGGCTGCGCGGCGGGCAGGTCGATCTTGTTGATCACCGGGATCACGGCCAGGTCCGCCTCGACCGCCAGGTAGAGGTTGGCCAGGGTCTGGGCCTCGACGCCCTGGGCGGCGTCGACCAGCAGCACCGCCCCCTCGCAGGCGGCCAGCGCCCGCGACACCTCGTAGGTGAAGTCGACGTGGCCGGGGGTGTCGATCAGGTTGAGGACGTACTCCTGGCCGTCGCGGGCGGCGTAGGCCAGCCGGACGGCCTGGGCCTTGATGGTGATGCCGCGTTCGCGCTCCAGTTCCATCTTGTCCAGGTACTGCGCCCGCATGTTGCGTTCGCTGACCGCGTGGGTGAGGTCGAGCAGGCGGTCGGCCAGGGTCGACTTGCCGTGGTCGATGTGGGCGATGATGCAGAAGTTGCGGAGGCGCGCGAGTTCCGTGGGCATGGCTGGTCCCCATACTATCGGCTGTGCTAGCCTCGCCCGGTTCCCCGTGATTTCACGTGCGTGCAGGAGTGCCTTCTTGGCGAACATCAAGTCGCAGATCAAGCGCAACCGGCAGAACGAGCAGGCCCGGCTGCGGAACAAGTCGGTCCGCTCGGCGTTGCGGACC
>DASYRU010000521.1:0-2550 GCA_036004165.1 Actinomycetota bacterium | reverse complement strand
ACCACCGGCCAGCGCAGCCAGGTCCAGACGAAGGTGAACGGCCCGCCCAGCTGCAGCCGCTCCGCCAGCGCCTCCCCGGCGCCGAACACCGGGCCGACCACGATCACCGCCAGGCCGACGACCAGCAGCAGCACGCTGCTGAGGGCCAGCGCGAGCCCGAGCAGCCGCTGGCGCAGCCAGGGCCGCCGCTCCTGGACGCCGTGGGCCAGGTCGAGCGCGCGGATCACCACCGACCAGGCTCGCGACAGGCCGACCAGCGCGGTCACCGAGGCGATCAGGGCGACACGGCCGCTCGGGTGGGCGAACAGCTCGCGGACGGCGCCGCTGAGCCCCGAGGCGCTCCTGGTGAGCACCCGGTCGAGCGCCTCGAGCACCAGCGCCTCCGAGCGGCTGGCCAGGTCGCGCCCGACCAGCCGCTCGAGCGAGCCGAGCAGCGCGGCGACCACCAGCAGCCCGGGGAAGGTGCTGAGGACGCCGAAGAAGGCGAACTCGGCGGCCAGCCCGTCGACCCGGTGGTCGTTGCAGGCGCTGACGACGCGGCTGGCCAGGTCCGCCGCACGCGTCAGCGGGGTGCGGTCCACACCGCGGAGCACTAGCCGCGGGCCGCCCCGGTGTCAAGCGCCGGCGCCTCGGTGACCACCCCGGCGGCCACCTCCAGCCGGCGGGTCAGGCGCAGGTTGCCCAGCAGGCGGCGGTCGTGGCTGACCACCACCAGCGTGCCGTCGTAGCCGGCGAGGGCGCGTTCCAGCTGTTCGATGGCGTCCAAGTCCAGGTGGTTGGTGGGCTCGTCGAGCAGGAGCAGGTTGGTGCCGCGGGCCACCAGCACGGCCAGGCCGGCTCGTGACCGCTCCCCCGGCGACAGGTCGGCCTCGGCGCGGGCGGCGTGCTCGGCGCCGAGGTCGAACTTGGCGAGCAGCGCTCGGGCCTGCTCCACGCTCAGCTCGGTGCGCCGCCGGACCGCCGCCAGCAGCGTGCCGGCGCCCGCGGTGCGCTCCTGGCCGAGGTGGCCGACGACCACGCCGGCCCCCAGCCTGGCACTGCCGCTGGTCGGCGCCAGCTCGCCCGCCAGCAGCTCCAGCAGGGTGGACTTGCCGGCGCCGTTCGGGCCGGTCAGCGCCAGCCGGTCGCGCCAGCGCAGCTCCAGGTCGACCGGGCCGAGCCGGAACCGGCCCCGCTGGACGGTCGCCCCGGCGAGGCTGGCGACGACCTCGCCGCTGCGGCGGCCGGACCGCAGCGACAGGCGCAGGTCCCAGCCCTCCCAGGGCTTCTCGGGCTCGCCGAGACGGTCAAGCCGGCGCTCGATCGCCTTGGCCCTTGCCGCCCCGGCGGTGGCGCGCTCCTTGCGCCGCCCGGCGAGGGCCTTGTCGTTGTCGGTGCGCCGCTCGCCGCGGCGGCTCTGCGCCCAGTTGCGCTTCTGCCTGGCGGCCGCCTCCAGGCGGGCGCGCTCGGCGGTGGCCTCCTCGAAGGCGTCTTCGGCCTGCTCGCGGCGCCGGCGCCGCTCCTCCTGGTAGGCGTCGTAGCCGCCGCCGTACTGCTGCAGCCGGTGGCTGTGCAGGTCCAGCTCGGCGATCGAGGTGGTGGTGGCCGACAGGAACGCCCGGTCGTGGGAGACCAGCACCACGCCGGACCTGCCGGGGCCCTGGTCGCCGGCAGCCAGGAACCGCTCCAGCCGCTCCAGCCCGTCGAAGTCGAGGTTGTTGGTCGGCTCGTCCAGCAGCAGCACGTCGAAGCGTGCCAGCAGGATCGCCGCCAGCCCGGCCTTGACCCGCTGGCCGCCCGACAGCCGCGCCAGCGGCGCCTGCAGCACGGCGGCGTCCAGCCCGACGTCGGCAAGCACCCGGGGCGCGCGGGCGTCGTGGTCGTCGCCGCCGAGGGCGAGGAACCGGGCGAGGGCGTCGTCGTAGGCCTGCAGCTCGCCCGGGCCGGGGTGGCGCTTGACGGCGGCGAGGGCGGCCTCGACGGCCGCCTCGGCGCCGGCCAGCCCGGCGCGCCGGCGCAGGTAGGCGGCGGTGTCCTCGCCCGGTCGCAGCTCCGGCTCCTGCGCCAGGTAGCCGACGGTCAGGCCCGGCGGCGAGCGCTCGACCACCCCGGCGGTCGGCGTCTCCAGCCCGGCGAGGACCCTGAGCAGGGTGGACTTGCCGGCGCCGTTCCGGCCGAGCACGCCGATGCGGCTGCTGGCGTCCACCAGCAGCTCGACGCGGTCCAGCACCAGCTGGGCGCCGCGGACGACGGTGAGGTCGCGGGCGGTGAGCATGCTGGCAGCCTGACACGCTCCCCGGCCGCCCGCAGCCGAAATCAGCCTCAGGGCGTGGGCTGGAAGCGCAGCAGCTCCATCCGGTCGGAGCCGCCCGAGACGGCGACGGCCAGCACCGGTCCCACGCCTTGCGCGTAGAACTTGTACTCCAGCAGCTTCGGCTCCAGCGGGGTGGTGTCCTTGGTCATGAGCACGTGCTGGTAGAAGCCGGTGGGAACGGTCGCCATCTCGTCCAGGCTCAGCACCTCGCCGGCGTCCTCGGCTTCGCCCTTGTAGTACTCCTGGCGGTACGCCAT
>DASYRU010000520.1:0-5028 GCA_036004165.1 Actinomycetota bacterium | reverse complement strand
TGGTTGAGGGCGCGGATCGCCGGTGGCACCTGGGAGAACCGGCTCAGATCGACGAGGCGGTTCAGCTCCTCCAGGCGCTCGTCGGCGACCCGGGTCCGCTCGCCGGCCTCCCGCGTGGAGGACCACATCGCGGTGGCCAGGCGGATCTTCTCGACCGCCAGCTTGACCGGGTAGAGGGTGTCGCCGGGCAGGGAGGAGGCCGAGGCGATCGTCGCGGGGGCCAGCACCAGCGCGGCGGCGAGCGCGACCGCCGCCACGCGCCGGCGCCAGCCGTCCCTGGGCGCTCGGCGGGTCGGCAGCGGCACCACCGCTGCCGGGGCGTCCCCGTTCAGGAGCCGCTCCAGGTGACGGTCGGCGACCTCCGGGTCCAGCTCGAAGGCTGCCAGCTCGGCGCGCAGCTCATCGGCCGCCTGGAGCAGCGGCGCGAGGTCCTCGCTGACCTCGCCAAGCCGCCCGTCGAGCAGCACGTCAAGCTCGTCGTGGAGCCGGTTCGACCGGTGCATCCTCACCCTTCCTCTCCCTCCTGA
Organism: Actinomycetota bacterium; assembly: GCA_036004165.1. Classification (GTDB taxonomy): domain Bacteria; phylum Actinomycetota; class CALGFH01; order CALGFH01; family CALGFH01; genus CALGFH01. The sequence goes on along the minus strand of DASYRU010000520.1, from coordinate 4,501 downwards.
CTAGTCAGGCGACCGGGGTCGGGTGATGGATACGGGCTCGCGGACGCTTCGTGTGGGCTATGTAGTCCGAGCACGCGGGCCAGGCTGGCCAGGCCGCGGTGCTGCAGCGCCTTGACGGCGCCGGTGGTCTTGTGGAGCGCGTCGGCGACCTCCGGCGCGGTGAGACCGGCGGCCATCCGCAGCAGCAGCACCTCGCGCTGGTCGGGGGAGAGCTGCCGGAGGGCGGCCATCACCCGGCTGCCCTCGAGGCGCTCGATCGCCATCTCCTCGGGGTCGTCGGCGCCGGCGGCGATGGCGGCCTCGTCGAGGACGTCGTCGAGCCGGTCCAGCCGGGAACGGGCCTGCTTGCGGCGGAAGTCGAACAGGTCGTGGCGGGCGATGCGGAACAGCCAGCCGCCGAGCGCCTCGACCGGGCCACGGAAGCCCGGCAGCCCCTCGATCGCGCCCTTGAAGACCTCGCCGGTGAGGTCGTCGGCGGTGTGGCGGTCGCCGACGGCGGCCATGAAGAAGCGGTACAGCGCGGGCGCGTAGGCGGTGTAGACCAGGGTCACTGCGGCCGGCTCGCGGCGGCGCGCCGCGGCCAGGTCCTCAGCGGTCAACCCGACCTTGCCAGCCTCCTGGCTTCTCCCGAACCCCAGCACCCCGCCCCCCGACGTGGCCTCTGCGCGACGCGTGGGGGTGAGGCTATCCGAAAGAGCGGCGGCGCGACCAGGGCCGGTCCGGCGGCGTCCGTCCACAGAAAAATCCTCGATCTTGAAAATGCTGCTCAAGCGGTCGCAGAATGCCACCGATGTAATTACGATCGTGAGGTTCGACGAACGCGACTCGGAGGCATTGATGGGCCCGATCCTGCCCTTGGAGATGCAGCCCTGGTACGAACGAGCGGCCTGCCTGGACACCGATGCCGACTGCTTCTTCCCCGAGAAGGGCGGCTCCACCCGGGCCGCCAAGCGCATCTGCCAGACCTGCACGGTGCAGGCCGAATGCCTTGATTACGCCCTGGCCAACGACGAGCGGTTCGGCATCTGGGGCGGGCTGTCGGAGCGGGAACGCCGCCGCCTCAAGCGGCGCGCCTCATAGCGCCGGGCGCGGGTTTTTGGTGTGGAGTGTCCGTTCCCGAGGCACCCGGCGGTGGCGGCGAATTCGCCGGCCGACGCCCACTTTGCGCCGCTCGCGACACCGCCTTTTGGGGTCGGCTGGCGATGACGTGTTAGCATGCGCGGACGCCCGTGGGGGAGCTGGGAGCCCTACGGGTCTTTCGTATGGTGCCCGGCATCCCGTGGTCGGGGCAGCGGCGAGAGGAAGGTTGTGCCAGCCAGTCAGCCTCGGGTCATCGCGGTAGTCGTCAACCACAATGGACGGGCGTTCCTGCGTGACACCTTCCGGGGCCTTGCCGCACAGACCCGCCCGATCGACGACATCCTGGTGGTTGACACCGGCTCCACCGACGGCAGCGCCGACTGGGCCCGCTCCCGCCTCGGCGACGAGGCGGTCATGGCGGTCAGGGGGCAGTTCGGCAGGGCGGTGATGTCGGCCCTGCGCGATCAGCGCACCTCCGGCATGGACTGGCTGTGGCTGCTGCACGACGACTGCGCTCCCGAGCCGGAGGCGCTGGAGCGGCTGCTCGGCGAGGCCGAGTCGCGGCCGAGCGCCTCGATCCTCGGCCCCAAGCTGGTCTCCTGGACCAGCCCCGACCGGCTCCAGGAGGTCGGCTTCTCGGTCGACCGGACCGGGCGGGCGGTCTCCCCGATCGAGGACGACGAGATCGACCAGGGCCAGCACGACGAGATCCGCGACGTGTTCTTCGTGTCGACCGCCGGCATGCTGGTGCGCCGCGGTGCGCTGCTGAACGTCGGCGGCTTCGACGAGCGCATGGCGGCCTTCCGCGACGACCTCGACCTTTGCTGGCGTACCCACCTGATCGGCGGCCGGGTGCTGGTGGTGCCGTCGGCCCGTGTCCGGCACTTCGCGGCGGCCTCCTCCCGCAGCCGCCGCACCCGGGCGGTCAACCGTCCCCGCTACCTGACCGAGCGGCACACCACCGCGGCCATGCTGAAAGCGACCAGCCTGCGCAAGCTGCCCCTGGCGTTGCTGCTGTCGCTGCTCGGCGGGCTGACCCGCTCGCTCAGCCTGGCCCTGACCGGGCGGCCGGGCGACGCCCTGCAGGTGCTGTGGGCGTGGGGCTGGAACGTCAAGGAGCTGCCGGTCACCGTGGTGCACCGGCGCCGCCTGCAGCGCCGGCGCAAGGTCAACGACACCGCCCTGACGGCCCTGCGAGCGCCGGGCGGCCAGCGGCTGCGCGCCCTGCTGCGCGGGCTGCTCGAGCTGGTCTACGGGGCGGAGGTCGGCGCCCACGTCGCCCAGCGCACCGACGAGACCGGCGAGGAGCAGGACATGCCGGCGCCGGGGGCGTCCCTCTTGCGGGTGGTCGCCGGCCACCCGGTGGCCTTCATGGTCGCCGGGTTCGCGGTGCTGATGGCCATCTCGCTGCGTTCGCTCCTGGTGGCGCCGGCGATCGCCAGCGTCGGCCTCGGCGTGTTCCCCGCCAACGCCCAGGAGCTGCTGCGCGAGTTCGCCGCCTCCTTCCATCCGGCGGGGATGGGCTCGACCGCGGCGGCGCCCCCGTCGCTGGCGGTGCTCGGGGGTGCGGCCACGCTGACCTTCGGCAAGGCGCTGATCGCCGAGAAGCTGCTGCTGTGGCTGGCGCTGCCGCTGGCCGCGGCGAGCTGCACGCGGGCGCTGCGGGTGATCGTCGGCTCGCTGCCGGCCAGGGCGCTGGCCGGGCTGCTGTACGCCGTCTCGCCGCTGGCCATGGGGGCTCTTGCCCAGGGCCGCCTCGGCGAGCTGTTCCTGCTGGTCCTCGCCCCGCCGGCGCTCGCCCAGGTGGTGCTTGCCTTCCGCGAGGAGCAGCCGCGGGAGCCCTGGCGGCCGGCCCTGCGCTTCTCCCTGCTGGCCGCGGTCGCGATCGCGATGGCTCCTGCCGCCGTGGTCATGTTCGGGGTGGTGGTGGCCGGCGCGATCGTCGTCGCCCTGGTCCGCTCGGACGGGCCGCGGCGGCGGACGGCGATCCGCCAGTCGGTCTACCTCGCCGGCGGCCTGGGGCTGGCGCTGCTGCTGCTGCTGCCCTGGAGCGGCCGGCTGCTCAGCGGGGGGGTGCTGTCCGAGGTCGGCCTGCCGCTGGCCACGCCCGGCCTGCTGGAGCTGCTGCAGCTCCGCCCCGGCGGGGCCGGGCTGCCCGGGCCGCTGGTGGGGCCGCTGTACCCGGCGCTGGCCCTGGCCGCGCTGTTCTTCGTGCCGGCGGGCCGCCGCCTGCAGGCCTTCTGCCTGCTCGCCGGCTTCCTCGCCGCCGCCCTGGTGGCGGCCCTGCAGGCCAAGGGGCTGCCGCCGCGGATCACCGACTGGCCGGGCGGGACGCTGATCCCGGGCGCGGTGGCCTGGGCGGCCGCCACCGGCCTTGCCCTGGCCGGGCTCGGCCACGCCCTACTCAAGCTCAACTTGAGATTTAGTGTTCGGCGGGTGTCGGCCGGCGTGCTGGCCCTGCTCGGCGCCTGCACCGGCCTGCTGGTCCTCGCCAGCGTGGTCCGCGGCGCCTGGACGCCGCTGGAGGCGGTCGACAGCCCGGCGCTGCCCGCCACGGTGACCAGGAGCCACGCGCGGGTGCTCTGGTTGTCCGGCCGTGCCGACCACGGCGTCGACTTCGCGGTCACCGGACCGAAGGGGCGGTCGCTGCTGGACCCGGGCCGGCCCGGCGCGGCCGCCGAGGCGGTCGGCGAGGTGGTCACCGACATCGTCGAGGCCCGGACCCACCGGGCGGGCTGGATGCTGCGGATGTCCGGCATCGGCTACGTGGTGGTGCGCCCCGGCCCGGAGGCCGACCGTCTCGCCGACCTGGTCGCCAGGCAGCAGGACCTGGAGGCCAAACCGACCGAGCAGGCCGCCCTGTTCCAGGGGCCGGAGGTGCCCACCACCGGGTGGGTGCTCCCCGGCGAGGACCCGCCCGCCGAGGTCCAGGCGATGCTCACCGCCAAGCCGCCCACCCCGATCCCGGCCGGCGGGCAGCCCGACGCCACCGGGCCGGGCACCGTGGTGCTGACCGTGCCCGCCGCCGACGCCTGGCGGGCCAGCATCGGCGGCACCCAGCTCGAACCGACCACCGTGCTCGGCTGGGCCCAGGGGTTCCGGCTGCCCGACGGCGTCGCCGGCGACCTCGAGGTGCGGCAGACCGGTCAGGACCGGCGCTTCCTGGTGCTGCTGATCGAGGGGGTGCTGGTGCTGGCCGTGGTGGCCACCATGGCGCGCCCGACCCGGGTGGCCCCGCCGGTCGCCCCCAGCGCCGCGGTGGACGACACCGCCGGCGACCTGCGGCTGGCCGGCCTGGCCAGAGGGGGGGTGGCACGGTGAGCGACCCCTACGGCCCCGACCCGGGCGAGCAGCGTCCGGAGCCGCTGATCCCGAGCCGCGCCGCCCGCCACCAGGCAAAGCGGGGCGGCCGGTTCCGCGG
>DASYRU010000519.1:0-2633 GCA_036004165.1 Actinomycetota bacterium | reverse complement strand
ACCCATGGCGAAGTATGTCTTTGTGACCGGAGGCGTGACCTCCTCACTGGGGAAAGGCATCACCGCCGCCAGCATCGGTCGCATCCTCAAGGCGCGTGACCTGCGGGTCTCCATCCTCAAGCTCGACCCCTACATCAACGTCGACCCGGGGACGATGTCGCCCTACCAGCACGGCGAGGTCTTCGTCACGGACGACGGAGCCGAAACGGACCTGGACCTCGGTCACTACGAGCGGTTCATCGACGAGAACCTGACCCAGCTGTCCAACGTGACGACCGGCCGGATCTACCAGGCGGTGATCGCCAAGGAGCGCCGCGGCGACTACCTGGGCGGCACGGTGCAGGTCATCCCTCACATCACCAACGAGATCAAGGAGCGCATCACCCGGCTGGCCACCGAGCAGGTCGACGTGGTCATCACCGAGGTCGGCGGCACCGTCGGCGACAACGAGTCGCTGCCGTACCTGGAGGCGATCCGCCAGCTCCGCCACGATGTCGGGCGCGAGCACGTGTTCTTCGTGCACGTCTCGCTGGTGCCCTACATCGGCCCGTCGGGCGAGCTCAAGACCAAGCCCACCCAGCACTCGGTGCGCGAGCTGCGCTCGCTCGGCATCCAGCCGGACGCGATCGTCTGCCGGACCGACCGGCCGATCACCGACGCGCTCAAGCGCAAGATCTCGCTGCTGTCGGACGTCGACGTGGAGGGCATCATCTCCGCCCCTGACGCCGAGTCGATCTACGAGATCCCGCTGGTGCTGCACGCCGAGGGCCTGGACGGCTACCTGGTGCGCCACCTGCGCCTCGAGGACAGGGCCGCCGAGCCGGACCTGGCCGAGTGGGAGGCGCTGGTCCAGCGGATCCGCAGCCCTCGCCGCACCGTCCGGATCGCCCTGGTCGGCAAGTACATCAACCTGCCAGACGCCTACCTGTCGGTCACCCAGGCCCTGCAGCACGCCGGCTTTCACCATGGAGTTGAGGTCGAGGTGGTCTGGTGCGCCTCCGACGAGCTGGAGGACCCGCAGGCCCGCAAGGTGCTTGAGACCGTCCACGGCGTGCTGGTGCCTGGCGGCTTCGGCATCCGCGGCGTCGAGGGCAAGGTCGAGGCGATCCGCTACGCCCGCGAGCACCGGGTGCCGTTCCTGGGGATCTGCCTCGGCCTGCAGTGCGCGGTCATCGAGATCGCCCGCAACCTGGCCGGGCTGGCCGGGGCGAACTCCAGCGAGTTCGACCCCAACACCCCCTACCCGGTGATCGACCTGCTGCCGGACCAGCGCCGGGTGGCCGACAAGGGCGGCACCATGCGGCTCGGCCTCGACCCGTGCCGGCTGCAGCGCGGGTCCCGCGCCGAGCAGGCCTACGGCGACGGCCTGGTGTTCGAGCGGCACCGCCACCGCTACGAGGTCAACAACCGCTTCCGGCGCCGGCTGGAAGAGGCCGGCCTGGTCTGCTCGGGAACCTCGCCGGACGGCCGGCTGGTCGAGGTGATCGAGCTGCCCGACCATCCCTGGTTCGTCGCCGGCCAGTTCCACCCGGAGTTCCGCTCCCGGCCGACCCGGCCGCACCCGCTGTTCCGCGAGTTCGTGGGGGCCGCCACCGCGCTGGCCGACGCGCGCGACCGCGCCGCCGCCGCAGCCGCGCGGCCGGCGCCCGTCCCCGCCCACAACGGCACCGACCAGGACCGGGCGCCGGTGGCGGCGGCGCCGGCCGGCGGCGAGCGCCGCAACGGCATCGAGGTGCGGGGCGGCGACGACGCGGTGGCGACCCCGCCGGCCATGGGGCGCGGCGCGCCCACCACCGTGGACGTGCGGGAGCCCGGCGAGGCGGCGCAGGACGGACGGGTGGCGCCGCACCGGCAGCTCGCGGCCGGCGATCCCGGTCCTTCATGAGCGGACCGCCGTTCCGGGTCCTCGAGAGCAGCCGGCCCTTCCAGGGCGGTCTGCTCGCGGTGCGGACCGACCGGATCGCCGACGCCGACGGCCGCAGCGCCATCCGCGAGGTGGTCGAGCATCCCGGCGCGGTCGCCGCCCTGGTGGTGGACGACGAGGGGCAGCTGCTGCTGGTCGACCAGTGGCGCCACCCGGTGGGCGCCAGGGTGCTCGAGGTCGCCGCCGGCAAGTACGACGCCGACGGCGAGCTGGTCGAGGAGACGCTCCGCCGCGAGCTGGCGGAGGAGCTGGAGGTCGAGGGGGGCACGCTGACCTGGCTGTCGACCTTCTACAGCACCCCCGGCTGGAGCGACGAGGTGGTCGACCTGTACCTGGCGGAAGGGGTGCGGCCGATCGCCGGCGGCGCCCCTGCGCGGGACTGGGAGGAGGCCGGCCTCGAGGTGGTGCGGGTGGGGTTCGAGGAGGCCCTCGAGCTGGCCACCCGCCGCCTCCCGGGAGACTCCAAGACCCTGGTCGCCCTCGGCCTGTACGGGCTCAGGCGGGCAGGGGCGTGGGCGCCTGACCCGGCCGGCCGGCCCGCGCCGGACGCCCCGGCGCGCCGGGCCGCCACCCGGCCTCCGGCGGTCTCGTAGACTGGCCTCCTCGGCGCGACGAAGGGTCGAGCGGTTGGAGCGGAAGGGGCGCGCAGCATGGACGTTGGCATCCCGCGCGAGCTGAAGGACCACGAGTACCGGGTCGCGATCACCCC
>DASYRU010000518.1:0-2581 GCA_036004165.1 Actinomycetota bacterium | reverse complement strand
TCCGTGCCGTCAAGGCCGACCCGCACGATCAGCTCGTCGCCGATCACCCCGACGCACATGTTGCCGCCGACCAGGAAGGAGAGGCCGCCGAACATCTGCTTCTCGGACAGGCCGCCGGTGCCCTCCAGCTGCTCGCGGATCCGCTGCGCCAGCCCCTCGTCGAACGCCATGACCGAAGCCTACACCGGCGCGCGAGGGTGGACGGTGGCGGCCTCCGCCACCTCTGGAGGCCAGACGACCCGCCTGCGGCCGGCCTGCCACTGCACCGTGAGCACCCGGTGGCCCACCTGCCGGCCGCGGTCGTCGAGCCGGAACCGGCCGAACAGCGTGGTGCAGCGCAGCGACCGGGCCGCGGCCCGCAACGCCGGGTCGTCGAGCACACCGGCGTCCCGGGCGCAGCGTGCCGCCACCAGCCCGGCCGCGAACGCCTGCGCCGCCGGGTACGGCGGCGGCTCGCCGACCTCCGCCTGGTAGGCCCGCACGAACCAGCCGGCGGGCGGGCCCTCGTCCGGCTCCGGCGCGGCCCAGGCCACCCACTGGGCCGGCCCGAGCAGCCCCTCCCTGGCGGCGCCGAGACCCGCCAGGGTGCCCTCCTCGCCGGCGGCCACGAACGCGGCCGCCCGCCACCGCCGCGGCAGGGTCGCCCGCGCCACCGCCAGCTCGTCTGCGAAGCTCCCCGCCACCAGCAGCAGGTCCCCCTCCGGCGCCTTGGACGCGGCCGGCGCCGCCCGGCCGCTGGGGAAGGCGACCCGCCGCACCGTGAAGCCCAGCCGCCGCGCGGCCGCGTCCGCGCCGGCGGCGACGTCGCGGCCGAAGCCGGTCTCGCCGTGGAGCAGCACCACCGTGGCAAGACCCGGATCGAGGCGGCGCAGCAGCGCCAGCGCGCCAGCGTGGTACGACGACGCCGGGGCCAGCAGGCTGACGACCTGCGGGTAGGTGGGCCCGCCGAGCTCGCTGGCAGCCCCGCCGTGGTTCCAGACCAGCCGGCCGGTGCGCTTCGCCAGGGTCAGCGCCGGGCCGCTGCCGTAGGGCCCGAACAGCAGCTGCGGCCGGGTGGCGAGCGCGGCCCGCAACGCCGCCGTGGTGTCCGGGGCCGCGTCGTGGACGCGCAGGTCCACCCGGCCGGCGGGCGCCGGCAGCTCGGCCGCCGAGCGCGCCCAGAGCCCCAGCGCGTGCGCGCCGGCCCGACCGAAGCCGGCCAGCGGCCCGGACAGCGGCGTCACCAGCGCCGCACGGATCGTGGTCAACTGTCGGTACCGACCAACCCGACCGGCTCACCCATGCGACAAGTGTCGTCCTTGCTCCCGACCGCCACCAGGCACCGAGCGGTGCCCGGCGGCAGCGCGCGGGAGCTGCGGATCGCCGCGCTGGTGGCGGCCTGGATCGTGGTGGCGCTGGCGATCGACCGTGGCGCGCCGATCCAGACGCAGCTCGCCCTCGGCGCGATCACCTGGGTCCTGCTGCTGGTGCTGCTCCGGCGGGAGCCGTGGCCGGTGCGGGCGCAGGTGGCGGTGGTGGTGGTGCTGGCGACCGCGGTCGAGTACAGCGCCTCGCCGCTGCTGGGGCTGTACACCTACCGGCTCGGCAACGTCCCGTCGTTCGTGCCGCCGGGGCACGGGATGGTGTACCTGGCCGCGCTGGCGCTCGGCCGTTCCGCCCTGTTCGCCCGCTGGCGCCGACCGCTGGTCGCCGCCACCCTCCTGGTGGGCGCCGGCTGGGCGGCCGCCGGACTGCTCGGGCCCTGGCGGAACGACCTGTTCGGGGCGCTGCTGTTCCTCGGGCTCGCCGGCTTCCTGCTGGCGGGGCGGGCGCCGCTGGTGTACGTGGGGGCGTTCCTGATCACCAGCTACCTGGAGCTGGTCGGCACCGGGCTGGGGGCGTGGACCTGGGCGCACCACGACCCCACCGGGCTGCTCGCCATCGGCAACCCGCCGAGCGGCATCCCCGGTGGCTACTGCGTGTTCGACGCCGCCGCGCTGACACTGGCGCCGCCGCTGCAGCGCGGCCTCGCCCGGCTGGCCGGCCTCCGCGTCCCGCTCAGCCAAAGAAGGTCGCGCATCACCTGGACCACGGCATCCCTGAAGGTGATCAGGTCGGCCATCACGGTGATGCGCGACCTTCTTTGACGGTGATCAGCCAGTCCGGCTGGTTGCCCGGCTTCCACTTGAGGCTGCAGCCGCGGCTGGGCTTGTGCGGCTCCGGCACCGGCTCGCCCGCCAGCACAAGGTCGAGGGCGCGCCGCAGGTGGCCGCCGGTGACGGGCAGGCCGTTGCCCGGCGTGCTGTCGTCGAAGGCGCCCCGGTAGGCGAGGGTGCGCCGCGCGTCGTAGACGAACAGGTCGGGGGTGCACATCGCCCGGTAGGCCCTGGCGGCCTGCTGGGCGTCGTCGATCAGGTAGGGAAAGGTGAAGCCGGCCCGGCGTGCCTGCTCGGCGAGCCCAGCCGGGCCGTCGGTCGGGTAGGCGTCGGTGTCGTTGCTGCAGATCCCCACCGCGGCCACGCCGCGCCCGGCGTACTCGGCCACGGTCGCGGCCAGCGCCCCCTCGACGTGGCGCACGTAGGGGCAGTGGTTGCAGAGGAAC
>DASYRU010000517.1:0-6891 GCA_036004165.1 Actinomycetota bacterium | reverse complement strand
TCAGGCCGATTCGCGGATGACCAGGTGGGTGTCCAGGATCACGACGGGGTTGTCCAGCGGTTCGCCGCTGACGCGGGCAAGCAGCAGGCGCGTCATCTCCCTGCCCATGGTCTCGAGCGGCTGATGGACCGTCGTCAGGGGAGGGTCGGCGTGCCGGGCGCTGGCGGAATCGTCGAAGCCGACCACGGCGACGTCGTCGGGGATGCGTCGCCCGTGCTCGCGCAGGACCTGCATGGCGCCGAGCGCCATCGGGTCGGAGGCCGCGAACACCGCGTCCAGGTCGGGGCTGCGCGCCACCAGGGTGCGCATCGCCGCGATCCCGCTCGTCTCGCTGAAGTCTCCTTGGACGACCAGCTCCGGCGCGTCGTCGAGCGAAGCGGCGCGCAGGGCTTGGTGGTAGCCGGACAACCGGTCGACCCCCACCTTCATGTCCTGCGGTCCCGTGATCGTCGCGATCCGCCGCCGGCCAATCCCCACCAGATGCGCGACCGCCTGCAGCGCACCGCCGCAGTTGTCGGCGTCGACGTAGCTGACCGGGTCAAGGCCAACCGGCATGCCGCCGAGGACCGTCGGCACACCGCTCTCCTCCAGGCGCTGCGGCAACGGGTCGTTTCCGTGGAGCGAGATCAGCAGGATGCCGTCGACGTGCTGGCCGGTGAGGTACTGCTCCAGCCGCTCGTGCTCGGCCTCCGACTGGGCGAGGGCGAGCAGGAGCTGGACACCGGTGCCGGTGAGCCCGGAGCTGATCCCGCGGATGATGCCCGCGAAGTACGGCTCGCCGAAGACCCGGTCCTCCTTCTCCGAGACGACCAGCGCGACGGTGTTGGTCCGCTTGCTCGCGAGCATCTGGGCGACCCGGTTCGGCACGTATCCCAGCTCGTCGATCGCCCGGAGCACGGCGGCGCGGGCCCGCTCACTGACCTTCGGCGATCCGTTGATGACCCGGGAGGCCGTGCCCCGCCCGACGCCTGCCCTGAGCGCAACCTCCTCGAGGGTGGGTCGGGCGCCGATACGTTGCTGTTGTGACATCGCGGGTCACCTTCGTCCTGTCGGACTCACGCGTCCGGCGCCGATGCGTTCAGCCGGGCCATGGCGGAGAACCAGCGGCCGCTGTCCTTGATGATCCGCTCCTGGGTGTCGAAGTCAACGTAGACGAGGCCGAACCGTTTCGTGTACCCCCAGGCCCATTCGAAGTTGTCCATGAGCGACCAGGCGAAGAAGCCGTGGAGCGGCACCCCGGCGGCGATCGCCTGGCGGCAGGCTCCCATGTGCGCCTGGAGGTAGGCGAGCCGCTCCGGGTCGTGCACGCCACCGTCCGCGGCGATCTCGTCATGGAATGCCGCACCGTTCTCGGTCACCGCCAGCGGGATGGGGGGATACTCGCGGGTCAGCCGGACGAGCACCTCCAGGAGACCCGAGTCGTCGATCTCCCAGCCCATCCCGGTGACCGGCAACCCGCTGTCCACGAAGCCGACGTGTTCGCTGCCCACCCAGGGAGAACCCGAATCGGTCGGAGCCGCTGCGGCGGAGGCGCGGCCGGCAGGTCGCCCGGAGACGGTGAAGCGGCTGTAGTAGTTGACACCCAGCCTGTCGAGCGGCGTGGCGATGGTGGCCAGGTCGCCGTCGCGGACCAGGTCCTCGCCGGCGACGGCGCGAAGGTCCTCCAGGACGTCGCTCGGGTAGCGGCCGTGCAGCACCGCGTCCAGGAAGAAGCGGTTCTGCAGCCCGTCGATGCGACGAGCGGCGTCGAGGTCGGCCTCCTCGCCGCTGGCCGGGGAGACGGCATACAGGTTGAGACCGATGCCGACCTGCGAGTTCGCGTCCTGGGCGCGGAGCGCCAGCGTGGCCAGACCATGCGCGAGCAGGAGATGGTGCGCGGCTCGCACGGCCGCCGCCGGCTCGCGCCGACCCGGGGCATGCTCGCCGGAGGCGTACCCGAGGAACGCGGCGCACCACGGCTCGTTGACGGTGGTCCAGTACCGCACCCGGTCGCCGACCGCGTCATGGACGGCCGCCGCGAACTCGGCGAACCGGAACGCGGTGTCGCGAGCCGGCCAGCCGCCCGTGTCCTCCAGCGCCTGGGGCAGGTCCCAGTGGTAGAGCGTGAGCCACGGCTCGATCGCCGCCTCCAGCAGGGCGTCCACCAGCCGCCGGTAGAAGTCCAGGCCTGCCTGGTTCACCGCGCCGCGGCCATCCGGCTGGACGCGCGGCCAGGAAACCGAGAACCGGTAGGCCCCGAGCCCCAGGTCGGCCATGAGGGCCACGTCGTCGCGGAAGCGGCGGTAGTGCTCCACGGCGACGTCGCCGGTGTGGTCGTTGAGCACCTTCCCAGGAGTGTGGGCGAAGGTGTCCCAGATCGAGCGCCCGCGGCCGTCCGCCGCGACCGCGCCCTCGACCTGGTAGGCCGCGGTGGCCGCGCCCAGGAGGAACCCGCTGGGGAACGCCAGGTCGGTGCCTGCCAGGGACAGGGTCTCGGTTGGGGCCTGCGGCTGCTTGGTGGTCACGCCTTGAGTGCACCTTCCATGATGCCGCCGATGATCTGGCGGCCGAACGCGATGAACAGCACGATCAGGGGGACGACCGACAGCGCCGTCCCGGTGAAGAGCAGTGTGTAGTCCTCTTGATATGCGGCGTTGAGCGCGTGGATCGACAGCTGCACGGTCGGGTTGTTGGGGTTGAGCACGATGAGCGGCCACATGAACTCGTTCCAGTTCTGCATGAACGTGAACAGGCCCAGCACGGCCATGGCCGGCCGCAGTGCGGGAAGCACGACGCTCCAGTAGACCCGCAGCGTGGAGGCGCCGTCGACGCGCGCGGCCTCGATCAGCTCGTCGGGCACGGCCTGCAGGGTGTACTGGCGCATCAGGAAGACGCCGAAGCCGTTGACCAGGAACGGCAGGATCACCGCCTGCAGCTGCCCGGTCCACCCGAGCCTGACCATCATGATGTAGAGCGGGACGACGCCCATCTGCTGCAGCGGCACCATCATGCTGATCAGGACCGTCACCAGCAGCACCTTGCTGCCGCGGAAGCGGAGCTTGGCGAACGCGAACCCGGCCAGCGTCGAGAGCGCCACCACCGACACCGTCACCGTGGACGCCACGATCAGCGAGTTGAACAACCCCTTGACGAAGTGGGCGTCCTCGGTGGCGAACAGGCGGGACACGTTGTCCCCGAGGTTGCCGGACGGCAGCAGCGGCGGGGGCACGTCCACGGCGTCGGCGTTGGTGCGCGTGGCGATGACCAGCATCCAGTAGATCGGGAAGGTCGAGAGGACGAGCGCCCCGAGCAGGGCGACCCGGGTCAGGGGACCGGCGTCCCAGAGGCGCGACCCTTTGGTCCGGCGTCTGATGGCCAGCGCGCTCAACGCGTTCCCCCCCGGATCCTGCTGACGAAGAAGAAGTTGATCATCGACCCCAGCAGGATCAGCAGGAAGAGCAGCCAGGCCGCCGCCGCCGCAAAGCCGTACTCGAAGTCGCGGAACGCCTTGTCGACGATGAACATGGTCACGGTCTGGAACTGGCCGAGGGTCCCGCCGGCGACCCGGCCGCCACCGAACATGACCGGCTCCGCGAACAGCGTGAGACCGCCGATGGTGGAGATGAAGGCCGTGAAGATGATGGTGGGGCGCAGCAGCGGCACGGTGATCTTCCAGAACTGCCGCCAGGCCGAGGCACCGTCGATGGCGGCGGCCTCGTAGAGGTCACGCGGGATGGCCTGCATCGCGGCCAGGTAGATGATCGCGTTGTAGCCGGTCCACCGCCAGTCGACCATGCTGGAGATCGCGATCCACGACGACCACTTCTCCCCCTGCCAGAAGACGGGGTCCACGCCGACGAGCCCGAGCAGCCAGTTGACCATCCCGAAGTCGCGGCCGTAGAGCTGGCTGAAGACGACGGCGACGGCGACCACCGAGGTGACCAGCGGGAGCAGCACGCCCATCCGGAAGAGCAGACGAAACCGGATCCGCCGGTTGAGCGCGTTGGCCAGCGCCAGGGCGATGAGCAGCTGGGGCACGGTCGCGAGCACGAACATGCCGACGGTGTTGACGACCGCGTTCCAGAACGCCTCGTCGGCGAGCAGGCGCGTGTAGTTCTGCAGGCCGAGGAACTCCTTGTCGCCCGCCAGCTCCCAGTCGTGCAGCGACACCCAGAGCGTGTACGCCAGAGGGAAGAACCCGAAGACGGCGAACAGCAGGAAGTAGGGCGAGACGAGCAGGTACGGGGTGGTGCGGCGGTCCAGCCGGGCGAGCAGCCCGCGCGGTCGCCCGGCCTGGACCGGCGGTGCCGTCGCGGCCGCGGCCGCGGCCGCGGCGGGAGGCTCGGGTCGTTCGGTGTCGACGTCTAGGCCCATCGGTCAATCCTTCGGCAGACGAGGCGTGGAGCGTCACCGACCCGCCGTGCAATGGCGGCTGAACCGCGCGGCGGGCCGGTGACGACCATCGGCGGCTAGGCCGCCGCCTTCTGTGCTGCCTCGACGATCTTCGGCCAGCCCTCGCTGGCCTTGATCGAGCCTTGGTCGACGCCGAGCACCACGTTCTCGACGTCGGTCTTGACCGTGGCGTGCTTCTCACCGAGGAACACCGGCTGCAGCGCCTGCACCGAGGCGCCGAAGATCTGACCGACTGGCGCGTTGGTGAAGTACGCCGACTTCAGGCCCAGCACGGCCGGGTCCTGCTGGGCAGGCAGGGAGCTCGGGAAGGTGCTGGCCTCCTTGAAGGCGCCGACGTGGCCCTCCTTGCTGGTGAGGAAGTTGGCGAGCTCGGCTGCCTCCTTGGGGTGCTTGCTCTGGGCGGGAACGGCCAGCCAGGAGCCACCCCAGTTGCCGCCACCGCCGGGCACGGCGGCAACGTCCCACTTGGCCTTGAAGTCCTTGCCGGCGTTGCCCTCGATCACACCCAGCATCCAGGCGGGCGCGGCGACGGTGGCGAACTGGGACTTCTTGAACCCGGTGGCCCACTGGTCGGTGAAGTTCTGCAGCGCTGCGGACAGACCCGCCTCATGCACCTTCACCACGTAGTCGTAGGCCGTCTTGACCGCGGGGTTGGTCTCGACGATGAGCTGGTTGTTCCTGTCGAAGTAGGAGACGTTGCCGTTCTTGGCGGCCTCCTGGGTCAGCACCGCGTTGAAGATCGTGTTGGGGCTGTCGATGAACTTGGGGTCGTTGGCGCCGGAGAACTTGGCCTTGAACCGATTGCCCGTCTCGAAGAACGCGTTCCAGTCCGGCCACAACTGGCTGACCTCGTCGCGGTCGGTCGGCAGCCCGGCCTGCTTGAACAGGTCCGTGCGGTAGGCCATCGCCATCCCGCCGACGTCGGTGCCGAGCGCGAACAGCTTGCCGTCGGTGGTGACGCCGTTCTCCCACTTCCAGGCGGGGAACTCGCTCTTGCGGGCGTCAAGGCCCTGGTCGGCCAGGTTGGCCCAGTATTGCGGGCGGGACCTGAGCAGGCCCATCGCGCCTTCCTCGATGGCGACGACGTCGCCGGCGCCCGTGCCGGCCTCCAGCCACTGGAGCAGCCGGGGCAGGTACTCGTCCTCGAACCGTACGGTGTTGCGCTGCTCGATGGTGATGTTCGGGTGGCTCTGCCGGTACTGATCGAGCAGCGCCTTGTAGCCGAAGTTGGCTCCCCCACCAAACGTGTCGATGACCAGTTTGACCGGTTGGTTTGTCTGTGCGGCCTCGTTGTCGTCGCCGTCGCCGCCGCACGCGGCGGCCACGAGAGCGAGAGCGAGTACCGTGGCCACCGCGGCGATCCTGCCGCGGACCTTGCTGGTCCTCATTGCGATCCCTTCCCAGGTCGCTCCCTGTCTCGGTGGGATATTCGTGTGGCCGGCCGGCGCTGTCGGACGATGTGGGAGCGCTTCCACGATAGTCGAGCAGCACAGCGACACGTGTCAAGCCCCAATCCGTGGGGCCGTGCTTCCTGGGCCTGCGCCGCCCAGCAAGCTGCGGTGGTTCCTGCGATCATGCCAAGCGGCTTGGAAAGCGCTGCCGCGGTCGGCGGACAGGAGGCACCATGAGCGGCTCGGTCGGCGATCTGCCCCCTGGCGTCACCGCCGCCGACTGGATCTCGCCGGAGGAGCTGCAGCTCGCCACCCGCAACCACGGCATGCCGCTGGAGGCGCTGCGCTACCCGGTCACGCCGGTCGGGCTGCACTACCTGCTGATCCACTACGACATTCCCGCCGTGGACGCCGCCGGCTGGCGGCTGGTGGTCGACGGGTCGGTGCGGCGGCCGCTGACGCTCACGCTCGAGGAGCTCCAGGCCCGACCGGCGGTCACCCGACCGGTGACGTTGGAATGCGCCGGCAACGGCCGGGCTCGCCTGTCGCCGCGGGCGATCAGCCAGCCCTGGCTGCTGGAGGCGGTCGGGACCGCCGCCTGGACCGGCACGCCGCTGTGGCCGCTGCTGCAGGAGGCCGGGGTCGCCGCCGACGCGACGGAGGTGGTGTTCGTCGGGCTCGACAGCGGCGTGGAGGGCGGCGTCGAGCAGCGCTACGCGCGCAGCCTCCCGGTGGCGGAGACCCGTCGCGAGGAGGTCCTGCTCGCCTACGGCGTCAACGGCCAGCCGCTGCCGCCCCAGCACGGCTTCCCGCTGCGGCTGCTGGTGCCGGGCTGGTACGGGATGACCAGCGTGAAGTGGCTGGAGCGGATCACCGTGGTCACCGAGCCGTTCGACGGCTACCAGCAGGTCAGGGCCTATCGCTACCGCCAGGTGCCCGACGAGGCCGGCGTCCCGGTCAGCAGGATCGTCCCGCGTTCGCTGATGCTGCCGCCGGGCATCCCGGACTTCTCGTCACGGCAGCGGTTCCTGGAGCTTGGGCCCTGCCGGCTGGAAGGCCGGGCCTGGTCGGGCTGGGGGCCGATCGTCGAGGTCGCGGTGAGCGTGGA
>DASYRU010000516.1:0-6296 GCA_036004165.1 Actinomycetota bacterium | reverse complement strand
CGAGCTCGCCGACCTGAGCGCCGCCCGCGGCCAGCACCACGCCGCGGTATCGGCCCTCCAGGAGGCGCGGGAGGTCTTCGACGGGGTCGGCGACCGCGAGGACGTCGGGCAGCTGATGATCCGCCTGGCCCGGGAACGCGCCCAGGCGGGCGAGCTCGACCAGGCGCTACGCGACCTGGAGGAGGCCGGCCGCATCGCGCGGGAGGTCGGCGCGGAGGACCAGCGGCTGTTCGTCCGCCAGGGCGTCGCCGAGATCGCCAGGTGGCAGGGACGCCTGGACGAAGCTCGTGAGCTGCTCGACAGCGTGATCGCGGATCGTCGGCGCGGCCAGGACCCGATCGGCCAGCGGACCGCCATCGCGCTGAGCGCGCGGGGCCACGTGGACGTGGCGGCGGGAGACCTGGACGGTGCGCTCGGCTGGTATCGGCGCGCCCTGCAGGCCGCGATCGACAGCCGCGACCGGCCGGTGATCGCGCGGGCGGTCGAGCTGCTGGCCGCCATCGCCCTGGCCGAAGGCGACGCCGGGCGGGCCGCCACGCTGCTGGGCAACGCAGAGGTGCTGCGCGGGATGCCCGACCTGGCCGACGTGGACGTGGTGCGGGTGCGCGCGGCCGCGCGGGCCACGCTCGGCGACCAGGGCTTCGCCCGGGCCTACCGGCGCGGCACCGCGCGGCCGCGCGACGAGCTGCTCGAAGAGCTGGCCGAGTCGGTCAGGCCCGCCGCCGGAACGCCCGCAGGGCCAGCGGGGCGAACACCAGGGCGATAGCGGCACCCCAGGCCAGCGCGCCCAGCGCTGGCCTTGCCACCGGCCCGCCGACCAGCATGCCGCGGACGGTGTCGACCAGCAGCGTGGTGGGGTTGACCTTCACCCATGCCTGCATCCACCCGGGCATGGTCGCCACCGGCACGAAGGCGCTGCTGGCGAACGTCAGCGGGAAGACCACCACGAACCCGAGCATCATCACCTTCTCCGGCTCGTCGACCAGCATGCCGACGAACACCGGCAGCCAGGAGAACGCCAGGGCGAACAGCACCAGCAGGACGACCGCGCCGAGCGCACTGACCGGGTTGGTCTGGATCCGGAAGCCGAGCAGCATCCCAACACCGAACAGGATCGCCATCGACCAGACCTGGCGCACCACGTCGGCGGCGATCCGGCCCGCCAGCGGCGCCGAGCGGGCGATCGGCAGGCTGCGGAAGCGGTCGAACACCCCCTTGGTGATGTCGGTGTTCAGCGCCATGCCGGTGTTCATCGTCAGGAACAGCGCGTTCTGGGTGATGATGCCGGCAAGGCCGAACTGGAGGTAGGCCTTGGGTGAGCCGGCCATGGCGCCGCCGAAGACGTAGGCGAACAGCAGCACGAACATCAGCGGCTGCAGGCTCAGGTCGGCAAGCTCCATCGGGTTGTGCCTGATCTGGACCAGGCTCCGCCAGGCGATCGTCAGCGTGTGCCGGACCGCGGCCAGCGGGTCGACCCGCGTCGTCGGCGGCAGGGCGGCGGTCGGGCTGGTGGGTTGCGCGAGGGTGGTCATGCGGCACTCCGATCGTTGTCGTCGACCCCTGCACCGATGTCGTCGGCGGCGGTGCGGTGGCCGGTGAGGGCGAAGAAGACCTCGTCGAGGCTGGGCTTGCGCAGCGTCAGCTCGGCCACGGGCACGCCCGCGTCGGTCAGCCGCTGCAGGACCGCAGGCGGCAGCCCGGGATCGCTGATCTGCGCGGACACGGCGCCGTTCACGGCGTCGGGGGCGGCGCCGGACAGGTCCGTCACCACCTGGGCGACCACGCCGATGTCGGCCTGCCTGACCGGGCTGACGTGCAGGACCTGCCGGCCGACCTGCGCCTTGAGCTGGTCGGGCGTCCCGGTGGCCGCGATCCGGCCACGGTCGATCACCACGATCTCATCGGCGAGCTGGTCGGCCTCCTCCATGTACTGGGTGGTGAGCAGCACCGTCACCCCGTCGCTGGTGAGACGCCTGACGACCCGCCAGAGGTCCCCGCGGCCGCGGGGGTCCAGGCCGGTGGTCGGCTCGTCCAGGTACAGGATGCGAGGCCGCCCGACCATGCTGGCGGCCAGGTCGAGCCGGCGCCGCATGCCGCCGGAGTAGGTCTTGGCCGCCCTGCCTCCGGCGTCGGCGAGCGCGAACTCCTGCAGCAGCTCCAGCGCCCGCTGGCGCGACTCCTGCCGGGACTGGCCGAGCAGCCGGCCGATCAGCACCAGGTTCTCGACCCCGGTGAGGTTCTCGTCGACCGCCGCGTACTGGCCGGTCAGGGCGATCAGCTGCCGGACCTGGTGGGCCTGGGTGACGACGTCGTAGCCGCCGACGGTGGCGTGGCCCCCGTCGGGTTGCAGCAGGGTGGCGAGGATCCGCACCGCGGTGGTCTTGCCGGCCCCGTTCGGACCGAGCACGCCCAGCACGCTGCCGGTGCGGGCCACCAGATCGACACCGGCGAGGGCGGTGGTCTCGCCGAAGCGCTTGACCAGGCCTTCCGCCTGGATCGCGTGGTTCATGTCCACTCCCTTGGTTGGCTGTCTCGGGTGTCAGGAGCATGGTGGACGCCGGCGCTGAGACGGCGGTCACACGCGGCCGTCCCGCCGCCCGCCGGCTGGCATCGCGCTGACATGCCGCTGGCATGGCATCCTCGGGGCATGGCGTGGCGGCGAACGGCGGGTGCGAAGGGGGAGGTGCGGCTCGGCACCGTCTACGCCGCCCATGCGGCCAGCCACGGGTTGGTGCTGGTGCTGCCGGCGGTGCTGGTGGCCCTGCGGGCCGAGTTCGGCGCCTCCTTCACCACCCTCGGCACGGTCGCCACGGTGAGCGGCATCCTCTACGGGCTGGGCGCGCTGCCGGCCGGGCTGCTGGCCGACCGGGTGGGGGCGCCGCTGCTGCTGCGCGCCTTCGCCGCGGTGTCGGTCCTGTGCTGCGGGCTGGCCATGGTCGCGCCCGAGCTGTGGTGGCTGGCCGGAGCGCTGGCGCTGCTCGGGGCGGCCGGGGCGCTGTACCACCCGGCCGGGCTGGCCGAGATCACCCTGAACGCGCCTGGCGGTGGGCGGGAGCTGGGCCTGCACGGCGGCTGGGGTGGCGTCGGCACCGCGCTCACGCCGCTGCTGGCCGGCGCCGTCGCGGCCGCTTGGACGTGGCGGGCCAGCTTCGGGCTGGCCGCCCTGGCCGCCACCCTGCTGCTGGTCGCCATGATCCGGGGGGTGCCCCTCGACCGGCGTCTGCCGCCGCAGACGCCGCCGGCGGCGGGGGAGCGCAGCCGCCCGGCGTTGGCGGTGATCATGTGCCTGGCCGCCACCGAGGGCTTTGTCTTCCAGGGCTTCGTGACCTTCCTGCCCGCGTTCCTGGCCGAGGTTGGCGGGGTGGACAAGGCCGCGGCCGCCAAGGGCGGCGCCCTTTCGGCCGCGGTGCTGCTGCTCGGCGTGCCCGCCCAGATCACCGGGGGACGGCTGGCCGGGACCGCCGGGCGGACGCTGGCGCTCCGCTATGCCGGCATGTACGCGGCCGCGGTCCTGGTCGGCCTGGCGGTGTGGGCGGCCGGTCCGAGCCTGCTCGGCGTGGGGCTGGCCGGACTGTTCAGCATCCTGATCTTCCTCGGCCAGCCGGTCGCCAACCAGCTGATCGCCAGGTCGACCACGGCGGGCCGGCGCGGCGCCGCCTACGGCACCTACTTCTCGGTGTCGTTCGGGGTGGGCTCGCTTGCCGGCACCGCCGGCGGCTTGATCGCCGACCGGGCGGGGCTCGCCGCCGTGTTCGGGCTCCTCGGGCTGGCCGCGATCGTCAACGCGATCGGCGGTCTGACCGTGCGGAAGCTGCTCGGCCGCGAGCCCGCCTCGACAGAACCGGCGCAGACGGCCTAGCGTTCCGTTGTCTCGGCAACCGATCGATCGAGAGGGGAGTCGCCATGGCAATGGCCGACCGCCAGGCCCGCACGGTGTGGGAGGGGCCGCTGCCGACCGGCAGGGGCGACCTCGAGTTCCTCAGCAGCGGCATCGGCAGCTACCCGGTCACCTGGGCGTCCCGGGTGGAGAAGGCCGACGGCCGCACCAGCCCGGAGGAGTTGCTGGCCGGCGCCCACGCGTCCTGCTACGCGATGGCGTTCTCGAACACGCTGGCCACCTCTGGCACCCCGCCGGAGCGGCTCCACGTCACCGCCACCGTCTCCCTCGACCCCAAGGAAGGCGGCGGCGTGGAGGTCACCCGCTCGGCGCTGGAGGTCACCGGCGTGGTTCCCGGCCTGGACCAGGACGGCTTCCAAGCCGCCGCCGACCAGGCCGAGCTTGGCTGCCCGATCTCCAACGCCATCCGCGGCAACGTCCAGGTATCTGTGCACGCCACCCTGGAGAGCTAACCGCCGCCGCGGTCCCTGCTCCTGCCGGCACGCAGCCGCAGCAGGTCGCGGTAGAGCGCGATCAGGCGGTCGCGGTCGTCCTCGCCGAGGCTGGGGTCGCCGCGCACCGCGTCGACCACGCCGACCGCCCGGTCCGTTCCGGTGGCGGGCGACACCTCGGCGAGCAGCTGCAGGTACTCCAGCTCGTTCCGCAGCCACTCGATCTCGGCGAGGAGCGCCGCGATCAGCTCGTGGGTCTCGCAGACCACCCGCTGATCGTCCTGCCGGTCACCCCGTCGCTCGATGCGCCCAACCCCCGATCCGTCCCCGCAGTCATCCGGAGGCCTCGGCCATTGTAGTCAGCGGTCGCCGCCTTGAGACGGTCAGTCGGTGGCTGAGCGACCGCCGGTCGCCCAGCCGAGCACGGCGCGGCGCACCGGGTCGGGCAGCAGCAGGAGCTGCGGCTCGGCCTCCAGCCAGCCCGGCTCCTTGCAGCGGCGGCCGAACTCGACGTGGTCGCGGTCGATCGCGTGGGTCGACGTCTCCAGCCCCTCGCCGCCCTCGCCCTGGATGCTGACCACGAACAGCCATTCGCCCTGCTCGTCGCGGTCGCGGAAGATCAGCTCGACGGCCATCCGCTCCCTGTCCAGGGTGGCCACGCACTCGTCGAGGCGGTCGTTGAGCATGCGCATCCAGCGGTCGACCTCACCGCCCATGCCCGGCTTGACCCGGGCGCGGCTCAGCTCCACTCGTACGCCGGGCGGGATAGAGGTGGGGCGGTCAGCCATGGGCTCCAATCCTAGGCGGAGTTCCAGCGGTTCGTGTATCTCTTCTGCGATGGCCAGAGGTTCGAGCAAGCCAGATCGCCTGTCGTGGGCCGAGGTGTGTGCCCGCCGCCTGCAGCGGCATGCGCTGTCGGAGCCGGCGCAGGACGCCCGACCCGCCGACGTCGTCGCCACGATCTGCGGCGCGCACGCCCAGGTGCTGTCCGCCGCCGAGCTGTCCATCGGGCTGCGGCTCGACGGTGCCACCCGCAGCGACGTCCGGGAGGCGCTGTGGACCGAACGCAGCCTGGTCAAGACGCGCGGTCCACGCGGCACCGTCCACCTGCTGGCCACCAGGGACCTGCCCATGTGGGTCGGTGCCATGTCGGCCATGCCGCCCTCCCGCAGCCCGTTCCCGGAGCACGTGCGGCTGACGCCCGAGCAGACCGACGAGGTCGTCGAGGCGATCGCCGACGCGCTGCGGGACGCCGAGCTGACCGTCGACGAGCTGACCGAGGCGATCGTCCAGCGCACCGGCTCCTGGGCGGGGGACCCGGTCATGGAGGCCTTCCAGGGGCTGTGGCCGCGATGGCGCCAGGCCGAGCACACGGCGGCCAACCGGGGTGCGGTGTGCTTCGGCCCCAGCCGGGGGCGCAAGGTCACCTACACCAGCCCGCACCGGTGGCTGCCCGGCTTCCAGCCCGCCGACGGGCCGGCCGCGCTCGCCGAGCTGGTCAGGCGCTACCTGCACGCCTACGGACCCGCCACGCCGGCGCAGTTCGCGCAATGGCTGGGGATGCCGCCACGGTGGACCACGGAGCTGTTCGACACGCTGGCCGCCCAGCTCCAGCGGGTCGAGGTCGACGGCGGCCCGGCCTGGGCGGTGGCCGGTGACACGGCGGCGCCGTCCACGCCGCCGCACGGCGTGCGGTTGCTGCCCTACTTCGACGCCTACGCGGTCGGCTGCCACCCGCGCGAGCTGCTCTACCCCGGCCGTGCCGGCGAACGCGCGCTGGCCGTTGGCCAGGGCGGCCACTACCCGGTGCTGCTGATCGACGGGACGGTCGCCGGGGTCTGGCACCAGCGCCGGTCCGGCCGCAGGCTGGACCTGACGGTGGAGCCGCTCGACCCCCTCAGCCGACGGCAGCGCAGCGAGCTCGACGAGCAGGTGCAGCGCGTGGCCGAGATCCTCGAAGGCACCGC
>DASYRU010000515.1:0-7264 GCA_036004165.1 Actinomycetota bacterium | reverse complement strand
TTGGTGACCGTCGGCTCGGCCAGGTCCGCTGCCCAGGCAGGCCCCGGCGGCCTGCCTTACTGGATACCCAGAGCGGTTCCGCGCCAATCACGGCCTATCACTACCACGAAGGCGTGACGCCACGTCCGGGCCCGACCTAGGATGCGGGCATGACGCGACGAGGCGAGAAGCGCGCGCCCCCCGACCGCGTGGTCCTGACCGGCGGGCCGCTCGAGGTTGCCGAGGTGGTGGCCGTGGCCCGCGGCCGGGTCCCGGTGGAGCTGGGCGAGGAGGGCCGCAAGCGCATGACCGCGGCCCGCGACGTGGTCGAGCGGGCGGTGGCCGAGGGCCGGCGGGTGTACGGCGTGTCCACCGGGTTCGGCCTGCTCGCCAACACCGCCGTCGACCCGGCCGACCTGGAGGAGCTGCAACGCCGGATCGTGCTGTCGCACGCCGCCGCCACCGGCGACCCACTGGACGTCGAGGTGGTCAGGGGCATGCAGCTGCTGCGGGCCCGCACCCTGACCCAGGGCCACTCCGGGGTCAGGCCGGTGGTCGTGGAGGCGCTGCTCGCCCTGCTGGCCGCCGGGGTCACCCCGGTGATCCCCGAGCACGGCTCGGTGGGCGCCTCGGGCGACCTCGCGCAGCTCGCCCACCTGGCGCTGCCGCTGCTCGGGGTCGGCGAGGTCGAGGTCGGCGGGCGGCGGCTGCCGGCCGCCGAGGGGCTCCGCCTGGCCGGGCTCGAGCCGCTGCGTCTGTCCTACAAGGAAGGCTTGTCGCTGGTCAACGGCACCGAGGGCATGCTGGCGCTGGCCTGCCTGGCGGTGGCCGACGCCGAGGAGCTGGCCGCCATGGCCGACCTGGCCTGCGCGATGTCGATCGAGGGGCTGCTCGGCACCGACCGACCCTTCCAGGCCCGGCTGCACGAGCTGCGGCCCCACCCGGGCCAGGTGGCCAGCGCCCGCAACCTGCGAGAGCTGCTCGCCGGCTCGCCGATCCTCGCCAGCCACCGCCATTCCGACCACGCCATCCAGGATGCCTACTCGCTGCGCTGCGCGCCGCAGGTACACGGGGCCTGCCGCGACGTGATCGCCTTCGCCCGCCAGGTGGTGGAGCGCGAGCTCGGCTCGGTGACCGACAACCCGGTGGTGTTCGCCGACAGCGACGAGGTGGTGTCGGTCGGCAACTTCCACGGCGAGCCGCTGGCGTTCGCGCTCGACTTCCTGGCGGTCGCCCTGGCGGAGCTGGCCGACATCTCCGAGCGCCGGGTCGACCGGCTGCTCGACCCTGCCCTCAACCACGACCTGCCGGCGTTCCTGGCTCGCGACCCTGGCCTCAACTCCGGCCTGATGCTCGTCCAGTACACGGCCGCCGCGCTGGTCAGCGAGTGCAAGGTGCTGGCCCATCCGGCCTCGGTGGACTCGATCCCGACCTCTGGCAACCAGGAGGACCACGTCTCGATGGGCTGGACCGCCGGGCTGAAGCTGCGGCGGGTGCTCGCCAACGCGCGGCGCACCCTGGCCATCGAGGCGCTGTGCGCCGCCGAGGCGATCGACCTCCGGGCGCCGTTGCGGCCGGGCGCCGCCGTGGCCGCCGCCCTCGACCGCCTCCGCCGGGAGGTGCCGGCGCTGGAGGTCGATCGCTACCTCGCCCCCGACCTGGCCACGGTCGAGCGGCAGGTGGCCGACGGGGTGCTGGTCGCCGCCGCCGAAGGGGTGGTCGGGAAGCTGACCTAGCGGGAAGGAGCGGGTTCGCGATGGCGATGGAAGGTGCGCGGCCGGTCCGCGCCCCCCGCGGCGTTGAGCTGTCCTGCCTCGGCTGGCAGCAGGAGGCCGCCCTGCGCATGCTGTGCAACAACCTCGACCCGGAGGTCGCCGAGCGGCCCGACGACCTGGTCGTCTACGGCGGCACCGGGCGGGCGGCGCGCGACTGGCAGGCGTTCGACCGGATCGTGGCCACCCTGCGGCGCCTCCGGGACGACCAGACCCTGCTGGTGCAGTCGGGCAAACCGGTCGGGGTGTTCCGCACCCACACGTTCGCGCCGAGGGTGCTGCTGGCCAACTCGCTGCTGGTGCCGGAGTGGGCCACCTGGGAGCGCTTCCGGGAGCTGGAGGCGGCCGGCCTGACCATGTACGGGCAGATGACCGCCGGCTCCTGGATCTACATCGGCACCCAGGGCATCCTGCAGGGAACCTACGAGACGTTCGCGGCCTTGGCCGCCGCCAACGGCTGGCCCAGCCTGCGCGGCAAGGTCGTGCTCACCGCCGGGCTCGGCGGCATGGGCGGGGCGCAGCCGCTGGCGGTGACGATGAACGAGGGCGTGGCCCTCTGCGTCGAGGTCGACCAGGGGCGGCTGGCCCGCCGGCTGCACGGCGGCTACCTGGACGAGCAGGCCGGCGACCTGCGGGAGGCCGTCGAGCGGGCGGAGGCGGCGGCCGCGGAGGGCCGGGCGGTCTCGATCGGGCTGGTCGGCAACGCCGCCGACGTGTTCCCCGAGCTGCTGGCCGCTGGCTTCCACCCGGACGTGGTCACCGACCAGACCTCGGCCCACGACCCGCTCGGCGGCTACCTGCCGAGTGGCATCGACCCGGCGGAGGCGCCGGCCGCCCGCGACGCCGACCCGGCCGGCTACGTCAAGCAGGCCCGCGAGTCGATCGCCCGCCACTGCCAGGCGATGGTCGGTTTCCAGCGGGCCGGCGCGGAGGTGTTCGACTACGGCAACAACCTGCGCGGCGAGGCCCGCGCGGCCGGCTTCGCCGACGCCTTCGCCTACCCTGGATTCGTGCCCGCCTACATCCGGCCGCTGTTCTGCCAGGGCAAGGGGCCGTTCCGCTGGGCCGCCCTCTCCGGCGACCCGGCCGACATCGCCCGCACCGACCGGGCGGTGCTCGAGCTGTTCGGCGACGACGAGCACCTGGTCCGCTGGCTGCGGATGGCCGCAGAGCGGGTCCGGTTCCAGGGGCTGCCCGCCCGCATCTGCTGGCTCGGCTACGGCGAGCGTCACCAGGCCGGGCTCGCCTTCAACCAGCTGGTCCGGACGGGGGAGCTGCAGGCGCCGATCGTGATCGGCCGCGACCACCTGGACGCCGGCTCGGTGGCCAGCCCCTACCGGGAGACCGAGGCGATGGCCGACGGCTCGGACGCGATCGCCGACTGGCCGGTCCTGAACGCCCTGCTCAACACCGCCTCGGGCGCCAGCTGGGTGAGCGTCCACCACGGCGGCGGGGTGGGGATCGGCCGCTCCATCCACGCGGGCGTGGTGGTGGTCGCCGACGGCAGCGACGAGGGCGAGCGCCGGGTCGAGCTGGTCCTCACCAACGACCCCGGCACCGGGGTCATGCGCCACGCCGACGCCGGCTACGAGCAGGCGCTGACGGTCGCCCGCGAGCGGGGAATGGACCTCCCGGGAGTCTCTTCGTGAGGGTGGACTTCCTGCTCACCGGGGTCGGGCAGCTGGTCACCGCCGACCCGGCCCTCGGCGAGGGGCCGCTTGGGCTGGTCGAGCGGGCCGCGGTGGCCGCGGCCGCCGGCACGGTGGTGTACGCCGGTCCGCAGACGAGGCTGCCCGACCTGACCCTCGCCGAGGACGCTACCAGGCTGGACGCCGCCGGCCAGGCGGTCCTCCCCGGCTTCGTCGACGCCCACACCCACCTGGTGTTCGCCGGCGACCGCGCCGACGAGTTCGCCGCCCGTCTGCGCGGCGTCGGCTACGAGGAGGCGCTGGCCGCTGGGGGCGGCATCCACCGCACGGTCCGTGCGACCAGGGCGGCGAGCGACGCCGAGCTGGAGGCGGCAGCCGGGCGGCGGCTGGCCGAGGCGGCCAGGCACGGCACCACCACCCTGGAGGCCAAGTCGGGCTACGGCCTCACCGTCGACGACGAGCGCCGCTCGCTGGAGGTGCTCGCCTCGCTCGCCGCCAGCTCCCCGGTCGAGGTGGTCCCCACCTTCCTCGGCGCCCACCTGGTCCCGGCCGAGTTCAGCGGCGCCAGGGCCGCCTACCTCGACCTGCTGGAACGCGACATGCTGCCGGTCTGCGCGCCGCTGGCCGAGTTCGTCGACGCCTTCTGCGACCGGGGTGCGCTGTCCGTGGCGGAGTCGCGCCGGGTGTTGGAGGCCGGGCGCCGCCATGGCCTGCGGCTGAAGCTCCATGCCAACGAGCTCGGCTCGACCGGCGGGGCCGCGCTCGCCGCCGAGCTTGGCTGCGTCTCCGCCGACCACCTGCTGCACCTCGACGAGCAGGAGGCCAAGGCGCTGGCCGCGGCCGGCACCGTCGCCGTGCTGCTGCCAGGCACCAGCTTCCTGCTGCGAACCGGCCGGGCCGCGCCCGTGCAGGTACTCCGCGACGCCGGCGTCACCATGGCGCTCGGGACCGACTGCAACCCGGGCACCTGCTACTGCGAGTCGATGCAGCTGGTGGTCGCGCTGGCCTGCGTGCACGGCGGCCTCACCCCGGAGGAGGCGGTGCTGGCCGCCACCGACGGCGCCGCCAGGGCGGTCGGCCGGGCAGGGCGGGCCGGCCGGCTGGCCCCCGGCTCGGCCTGCGACCTGGTCGTGCTGGCCGGCCGCAGCTACCTCGACCTGGTCTACCACCTGGGGGTGAACCTGGCCGCCCTGGTCGTCAAGGATGGAACCGTGATCGCCCGCGACGGCGCCGTCGACTGGGGGGTCCGGGGGGCTCATGGAGCCGAAGGGAGCCCCGGCTGATGGACGCCGACCGGCTGGTGGAGTGCGTGCCCAACCTCTCGGAGGGGCGCCGGGCCGAGGTGGTCGACGAGCTGGTCGCCGCGTTCGCCGGGGCCGGCCCGGAGGTGCTGGTGCTCGACCGCTCCTCCGACCCCGACCACCACCGTTCGGTGATCACCCTGGCCGGGCCCGGTCCGGCCCTGGTCGAGGCGGCCGTGGCCGGCGCGCTGGCCTGCGCCCGGCTGATCGACCTGACCAGGCACCGGGGTGTCCACCCGCGCATGGGCGCGCTCGACGTACTGCCGTTCGTTCCCCTTGGCGGCGCCAGCGTGCTCCGCGGCGGGGGAGACCCCGACCTCGACTGCGCCATCCTTGCGGTCCGGGCGGGCAGGCGCATCGCCGAAGAGGCCGGCGTCCCCGTCTACCTGTACGGCGCCGCCGCCCGCGTCCCCGAGCGGGCCGCGCTGCCCGCCGTCCGCGGCAGGGGGTTCGAGGCGCTCCGCCAGGCGCCGGCCGGCGGGTCGGCGCCCGACCTCGGCGGTCCCGGCCTGCACCCGACCGCCGGAGCGACCGCTGTCGGCGCCAGGGGTCCGCTGGTCGCCTACAATGTCGACCTGGCCGGCGCCGGCGTCGAGCTGGCCCGGCGGATCGCCGCGGCGGTTCGGGAGCGGGACGGCGGCCTGCCGGCGGTCCGCGCGATGGGCGTCGCCCTGCCGGCGCGGGGGCTGGCGCAGGTGTCGATGAACCTGCTCGACTTCCGGGTGACCCCGCCGGCGACCGCCTACGCGGCCGTGGCCGCCATGGCCGAGGCGGCCGGCGCCCAGGTGGTCCGCTCGGAGATCGTCGGCCTGGTGCCGGCGGCCGCGCTGGCGGGCGTCGACCCGGCCGAGCTGAAGCTGGAGGCTTTCAGCCCCGACCTGCTGCTCGAGGAGCGGCTGGCACAGGCCCTCCGCGACCGACCGGGGCACGTTCCCCGGACCCCTCCGGCAGGGGTCCGCCAGTGAGCCGAGGACCACGCCTCGGCGAGCACGCCTGGCTCGACGCTTACGCCGCCCCAACGGTCACGCCGGGTGGCGGCAGCGCGTCGGCGATGGCGGGGGCGCTCGGCTGCGCCCTGCTCACGATGGTGGCCCGGATCGGCGCCCGCAAGGCCGAGCGGGCCGACGCCGAGCGCCTGCAGTGGCTGGCCGGGGAGGCCGATCGGCTGCGCGCCGCCCTGGTCGAGCAGGAGCGGACCGACGCCGGCGTCTACGAGCGGATGGTGGCGACGGTCCGGGCGGCGCGGGCGACCGCCGGCGACCCAGGCGCCGCCAGGGCGGCGGAGGCGGCAAGGGTCGACGCCACCGAGGTGCCCCTGGTCACCGCCGAGCTGGCCGCCGAGGGGCTCGCCCTCGCCGCCGAGCTGGCGGGGGTCGGGCTGGTCCGCACGGCCAGTGACCAGCTGGTCGCCGCCCACCTGCTGCGGGCGGGCCTGGAGGGTGGCGTCTCCACGGTGGCGTTCAACCTCCGCGGGCTGGCCTCCGGAACGCTGCGCGACCAGCTCGCGGCCCGGGTCGGCAGCCTCGAGGAGGCCCGCCGGACCGCCGCCGGCCTGACCGACCGGCTCACGGGAATGTTCGAGTAACGCTCGATTTCACCGTTGGGCCGCTGAGGGCGGATACTCGGGAGCCTTACAGGCCGACCGGGAGGGCGAGGTGACAAGCGGGATCCACGACCCCGACGGGCCATACGGCCGGACCGTCGCCCAGCCGGCCCAACCCGCCGGCGAGCCGCTGCCGTACTACGAGCCCGACGAGCGCTGGTCCGCCCAGCCGCGGCCAGGGGCCTACTGGACCGGCGTAGTGGTGCTGGCGGCCGGCCTCACCGTCACCGTGCTCGCCCTGGCCACACGGGTCACCTCGATCGTCCAGACGGTCCTGATCGCGGTGCCCCTCGCGCTGGTCGGCATCGGCCTCGAGCGGGTCGGGCGTGGGGTGGGCAGGGCGTCGCTGCGGTCGGTCGGCGCGGTCGTGCTGGTGGTCGCCGTGGTCGGGCCGATCGCCCTGTCGCTGACTTCGCCCAACCCGGCCGTGATCGCCCGACCGAGCGCCCCGGTCCCCGCCGGCGCGACCCAGGCGCTGCTGCGCGCCACCCTCGGCGGCGGCCAACTCCGGATCGATCCGGCGGCATCCGGGTTGTACGCCGCCGAGCTGCGCGGCCAGGGCCAGCCGAGCCACCAGGTCACCACCGACGGCAAGCTTGCCGTGCTCGACCTGCGCGCGCCGGTCCAGCGTGGGCTGCTGGCCCGCAACCGGGGCAGCGACTGGGCGGTGCGGCTCACCACCGGCCTGGCCTGGCGGGTCGAGGTCGAGGCGGGAACCATCACCGCCGACCTCAACCTGCGCCAGCTGGACGTCCGCGGCGTCCGGGTCGAGGCAGGCGTTTCGCGGGTGGCGGTCCGGCTGGGCGAACCCGCCGCCGAGGTCCCGGTCGACCTGCAGGTGTCCTCCGGGCTGGTCGACCTCTACCTGCCGAGAACGGCCGCGTGCGAGCTCCGGGTCGACGGCGTCAGCGTCGACAACTTCGGCGACCAGGGCCTGGTCAAGCAGGGCGAGGTGTGGCG
>DASYRU010000514.1:0-2463 GCA_036004165.1 Actinomycetota bacterium | reverse complement strand
TTCGCGATATGGTTCCGGTCAGGAGACGGCGGGGGCGACGATGGAGCAGGAGCTTCGCGTCCGCGTGCTCGGGGGCACCGAGCTGGCCGTGGACGGACGTCCACTGATGGAGCTGGCGTCGGCCAAGGCGACGGCGCTGCTCGTCTACCTGGCGGTGACCGGCGGCGCGCACGCACGGTCGGCCGTCGCCGGGCTGCTGTGGAGCGACCTGCCGGAGGCGACCGCGCGCGCCAACCTGCGGCTGGTCCTGACGAAGCTGCGCCGGGCGCTGCTGGGGCACCTGGAGGTCGACAGGCACACGGTCGCGCTCGCCCCAGGCCACCCCGTGTGGGTCGACGCGGTCGAGGTGGCCCGTCTGGCCGCCGCCGAGCACGGCGGCGACGAGCTGCTGGCGGCGGTGCGGCTGTGCCGCGGCGAGTTCCTCCAGGGCTTCGAGGTACCGGGCGCCCCGCTGTTCGACGACTGGCTGGTGGCACGGCGGGCCGCCTGCCGGGCGGACATGCTCGCCCTGATGGACCGCGCGCTCACGGAATCCCGCGATCGGGACGACCCGGCCGCCGGTGTGGAAGTCGCGCGCCGCATGCTGGAGCTGGAGCCGCTGCAGGAGGAGGCCCACCGGGCGCTGATGTGGTTCCTGGCCATGGGCGGCCAACGGAGCGCGGCCCTCGCCCAGTTCGACACCTGCCGGTACGTGCTCCGCGAGGAGCTCGGGCTCGAGCCGGCGGCGGCCACCCTCACCCTCCGGGAGGAGATCGCCGGCGCTGGCGGGTTCACCGAGCTCGGCGTGGCCGGCCCCGCCGCCCCCCAGCGGCCGGGCCAGGCAGCGCGGCCCGGACGGGACCTGCCGCAGCCGCCGACCACCCTGGTTGGCCGGGAGCGGGAGCTCGCCAGGCTGCACGAGCTGCTCGACGACCCCGCCTGCCGGCTGGTCACCCTGGTCGGGCCGGGCGGGATCGGCAAGACCCGGCTGGCCGTGGAGGTCGCGGCCGGCAGGGGTGGCCGCCACCGGGACGGGACGGCGTTCGTGTCGTTCGTCGGGACGGTGCCGGCCCGGCCCGAAGAGGCGGCCGACGTGGTGGTCGCCAACCTGGCCGCCGCGCTCGGCGTCTCCCTGGCCGTCCCCCGCGACCCGCTGGAGCTGCTCGCCGACCACCTGGCCGGTCGCGAGCTGCTGCTGGTACTCGACAACCTGGAGCAGCTCCGCGACGCCGCCGGGGTGGTGGCCGACCTGCTGCAGCGGTCTCCCGGCCTGCAGGTCGTGGTCACCTCCAGACGGCGGCTCGGGCTGGGCGTCGAGTGGCTGGTCGAGGTCCCCGGCCTGCCCTACCCACCGGAGGGCGACGCGGCCGCCACCGGCTACGAAGCGGTCCGGCTCTTCGAGGCCAGGGCCGGCCTGGTCGCGCCCGACTTCCGCTGGGCCGCGGACCCGGCAGGCGTCGCCCGTGTCTGCCGGCTGCTGGCCGGCGTGCCGCTGGCCATCGAGCTGGCCGTCCGCTGGGTGCGGTCGGCGTCCCCGTCCGCCATCGCCGACCGGGTCGCCGGCGGGCTGGACCTGCTGGCGACCGCCGCGCCCGACGTGGAGCGGCGCCACCGCAGCCTCCGCTCGGTGATCGACTGGTCGTGGGAGCTGCTCACCGGGCAGGAGCGCCAGGTGCTCGCGCGCCTGTCGGTGCCGCGCGGCGGCTTCGACCTGGAGGCGGCCGCCGCGATCGCCGGCGCGACCCTCCCCGTCCTTGACGGCCTGCTCGACCACTCCCTGGTCGAGATCGGCGAGGACGGCCGCTACGGCATGCACGAGCTGCTCCGCCAGTACGCCGCCGAGCGGCTGGCCGCCGACCCGGCGGAGGAGGCGGGCACGAGGCGCCGGCACGCCGAGCACTACGCCGCGCTGCTGCCCGCGCCCACCGGTGCCGCTGGCGGCGGCCCGAGCCTCGACGCGGAGGTGGAGAACCTGCGGGCGGCCACCGACTGGCTGGTCCGGCACGCCGACCCGGCCCGGCTGGACGCCCACCTGGTGCGGCTGTGGGGGCTGTACCAGCGCAAGGGGTGGTTCCGGGAGGCGCAGGCGGCGCTCGGGGCGGCGCTGGAACGTCGGGGGACGGCGCCGCTGCAGCGGGCCCGCTGGCACCGGATGCTCGGCGAGGCACACCAGCAGCTCGGCGAGGCGAGCCAGGCCCGGCACCACCTCGAGCAGGCGCTGGCGACGCTGGGCGGCCGGGTGCCGGCGTCGGCGGCCGGCTGGCTGGACGTGCTCGCCACGCAGGTGGCGCGCCGGACGCTCGGCCGGCTGCGGCTCGGCGCTCCCGTCGAGCGTCGCGGGGACCGGCGCGAGGCGGCCACCGAGCGCGCGACCGCCGCCTTCTGGATCATGGAGGTCTACTGGGTGCTCGAGGAGCAGGTCCCGATGCTGCCGGTCACCCTCTGGTCGCTGAACGAGGCCGAGCGCGCCGGCGACCCGGACCT
>DASYRU010000513.1:0-5513 GCA_036004165.1 Actinomycetota bacterium | reverse complement strand
ACCTCCTTACACCTCGAGGCCGTTACGGTCGACGGTGTGGCCGTGCGGCCAGTCGGTCAGCCGCGCGCGGACCGGCAGCAGCAGCGCGGGCCCCTGGTAGACCTCGGACCGCTGCCGGTTGTCGATCATCCGGGTGGTCTGCCCCTCCAGCAGCCGCCAGCCTCCGCTCTGGTAGAACGGCACGGTCTCGGGACCGCAGGTGAGGAACCCGAAGGGCAGCTCGAGCTCGAGCAGGACCTGCCGTGCCTGGTCCAGCAGCCGCCGGCCGATGCCCCTGCCCTGGAGGTCCGGATCGACCGCGACCAGGCCGACGTCGCCGACCAGCAGGCTGGCGCCGGTGGCCGGGACCCGCAGGAAGCGGCGCAGCAGCCCGAGGTGGGCGACCGGCCGGTCGTCGAGGCCGCCGACGACCCGCGCCTCCGGGCGCGCACCCGACCAGCTCCGGCCCCCGCTGAACCGCTCCGCGTGGCGGGGATAGGCCCTGCCGAACAACCTCGCCAGCGCCGCATGCTCCTCGTCGGAGAGGTCGCTCTCCCATACCAGACGCCATCGCAGATGATCCACGGTCAGTGCCGGCCGTACAGATCAAGCCTCACGGGATTCCTCCTATGCCCCGAGCGCCAGGCGGACGGCGAGCGCCGCAATCAGCACGTTGCCGAACAGCGCGGTCGCCAGCAGGGCCCGCTCCGGGAGCCGATGGTGCAGCAGCGCGCCGGCCCCTGCCAGCACCAGCTGCCACGCTGCGCTGGCGACGAACGCCCCGATCACGAACAGCGCCCTGTCTGCTCCCGAGCCGAGCGTGTCGTCGCCGAGGCCGAGGATCAGCGCCGCGAAGTACGTGACGGTGAGCGGGTTGACGAGCGTGAGCGCCAGGAAGCCTGCGTAGCTCGCAAATGGTCCGT
The DNA here is from genome assembly GCA_036004165.1 of Actinomycetota bacterium. GTDB lineage: Bacteria > Actinomycetota > CALGFH01 > CALGFH01 > CALGFH01 > CALGFH01. The sequence continues at coordinate 4,611 of DASYRU010000513.1, read as the reverse complement.
CGCCGGTCGGTCCAGGGGGAGCATCCTCACGAGCCCGGAGCAGGCGTGCCGTCCGGAAGGCGACGATGCCTGCGAGCACCGCGGCGCTCACCAGCTGGATCCTGCGCTCGTATGGCGCCAGCGCAGCCGCGACTGCGATGCCGGCGACGGCCGCGACCGCCGCGTAGGTGAGGTCGGCGCTGGCCGCGCCCATCGCCGCGGGGACGGCACCGGCGAACCCTCGCCGCATTCCCAGGTCGACGATGAGCACGGCGATCGCGCCAACCGGAACGGCGATCCCCAGGCCCGCGAGGACCCCCGCTATGAAGGCGCGCATGGCCGCACCTATCGCTCGAACACGGGCGTCGTCATCGCGCCAAGCTACAACCACGGCCCTCGGCGCCGGCAACGGCGCCGCGATCGCCAGGCTTGGTCGCCAGGCCCTTGTCTGTCTGCTGCGACACGGCGAAGATTCAGCCGTGAGCGATCAGGTGCAGCTGCTGCTCAACAGGCTCGACACGGCGTGGGCCGCGCTCACGGACTCGTACACCGGTGTGCCCGACCCGCAGCTGGTCGAGCCCGGCGTCGTAGACGACTGGTCGGTCAAGGACATCCTGGCGCACGTGACGACCTGGGAGGAGGAGGCGCTGCGGCACCTGCCGCTGATCATCGCGGGCGGCACGCCGCCCCGGTATGCGGCGCAGGGCGGGATCGACGCCTTCAACGCCCGCGCGACCGCGGATGGCCGGCGCCGGTCCCTGGCGGAGGTCCTGCGCCGACGAGACGAGACCCACGCGCGACTGCTCGAGTTCATCCGGAGCCAGCCTGCGGGCACCTTCGCGGGGCAGGCGCGGGCGCGACGTCGCCTGCGGCTGGACACCTACGGGCACTACCCGGAGCACACCGCGGCCATCCGGGCGTGGCGGGAACGGCTGCCGGCCTGACGGTGGTCGACGGCGCTCAGCGCCGGCGTGCCCGCCTCCTCGCGCGCAACACCGCGAGCATCGTCGCCCACGCGGTCAGCCCGGCGAGGGCGACCTTGGTGACGTCCACCACCGGCCTGACCGTCACGCCGTCCGGTCCGATGGCGATCACCGCGACCGGCCGTCCCATGGACCCGCCGCCACCGCCCCCGCCGCCGCCCCCGCCGGTCTGCCGGTCGTCGGGCTGCGCCGCGTCCGCCGTCGCTGCCGCCGTCCCGCCCGGCCTCGACGGCGGGCCGAGGCCGATGCCCATGCCGAAGCCGCCGCCGGAGGTCACCTCGGCCGCCGTGATGACGGTGTAGGTCTCCGAGGCGATCGGCTGGCCGTAGACGGCACCCGGTTGGGCGGCGGCGAAGATCTTCTCCACCATGGCCGCCGTCTGCTCGCGGGTCTTGTCGATGAGCGAGACGGCCTCGTCCAGCGGGGTGCCCTTGCTGTCGGTCACGGTTTACCTCCGTTTCGGGTCCGACCTGCGTGGGATGGCGACGCCGATCGCCAGGCCGAGGCCGAGCAGTCCCAGTTGCAGGACGCGGGTGATGTCCACCACCGGGACTCGCCTGACCGCTCCGGCCCGCTCGACCGTCACGGCCACAGGCCGGTTCCAGACGAAGCCGGCCTGCGGCAGGCGGACCACCAGCGCCCGCGCCCTGGGCGTCACGGTGACGTCGCCCACCGTCACCGGCTCGGCCGGCACCTCCCGCGCCCACGTGATGTCGATGCCGCTCCTCACGCGCACCTTCCTCCCCGATGTGCGGTCACCGGCCGGCCCACAAGCCGGCTCGCAGGCACCGGCCAGGGTATGCCGCCTCGTCGCGATCATGCGATCCCGCCAGCGCGGCGGCTCGTCCACAGATCGGCGCGCCCGCTGCTGACCGGCGAGGCGGCGTGGCAAGCTCCGGCCGCCCGCCAACCGCACCTCGAAGGGACCCACCGTGCCATCCCATGACCGCGGCCTGCTGGTCCGCCTGGACGCCCTGGTCGCGCTGGTCGCCGACCGGCACGGGCTGGCCCTCGGCTCCGACGGCCGCCTGGCCGCCGCCGAGGCCAGGGTCGCCGCACGGGCGGCCGGCCTGGCCGGACCACCCACGGCCGGGTCGGATGCCCAGGCGGGCCGGCCGAGGCTGACAGCGGCCGAGCGGGAGGCGGTGGAGTTGCTTCGGGCGGTGGCCGAGGGGATCGGGCTGCTGCGGCTGCGCGGCGACCGGCTGGAGGCGACCGGCCTGCGGCACGCCTGGGCCCAACTCGACCAGGGTCTGCAGGCCGGGCTCGCCTACAGCGCCTGGTGCCACCGGGTGCCCTGGCCGGCGTTCCTGCAGGGCGGCCAGGGCGTGGAGGCGCTGGCCGCCGGGCGCCTCTGGGTGCTGCGCCTGCTGTTCGGCCTGCCCGCGGGCGTGGACGTCGGCGTCCCCGGGCTGGCCGCCACCGTCGCCGCCGGCCTCGGGCTGGAGGCGGGCGACTGGCTTGCCAGGGCGGTCGCTGCCGCGTTCCTGGACCCGCTGGCGGCCCTCGGCGTGGCCGAGCTGCGCCCGACGCCGCCCCACCCGGCCGCCAGCCTCCGCCTCGGGGCGCGTGCGAGCACGGTGATCGCCTCGGCGCTGGTCGCGGCCGGCGAGGAGGTTCCCATGGCGCCCACGCCGGTCAACTGAGCTGGACGCCGGCCGGCGCGGCGGCATCCGCGGGTCGCCTGGTTCGTGGCATGCTTCGCCAGCCGACCCAGGAGGTGCCACCGTGAGGTTCATCGTCCGCATCCTGGCCAGCGCGGCGGCGCTGGCCGTGGCCGCCGCCCTGATCGACGGGATCACCGTCGGCCCGGGGACCACCGGGGAGCGAGTGCTGACGGTGCTCGGCGTCGCGGTCATCTTCGGCCTGATCAACGCGATCATCAGGCCGATCGTGAAGCTGCTGACGCTGCCGCTGCTGGTGTTGACGCTTGGGCTGTTCGCCTTCGTCGTCAACGCGCTGATGCTGCTGCTGACGTCGTGGATCTGCGACGTGCTCGACCTTCCGTTCAAGGTCGAAGGGTTCTGGTCGGCGCTGCTCGGCGCCCTGGTGATCAGCGTGGTGACCTTCCTGATCAACCTGGTGCTGCCCGACGAGTACGAGCGCTGACACCCGGCCGGACCGGGGCCGTCACCGCAGCCTCGGCAGCCACCTCGGCACCTGCCCGCGGTCGTCGTCGTAGGCGGCGCCGAACCGCCGCCGCAGGGCGGGCTCCTCGTACAGCACCACGAACAGGTGGCAGCACAGCCACGCCACCCCGGCGTACAGCAGCAGCGCCGGGGACCAGAAGACCGCGCTCTCGCCGAGCAGGGCCGGCACCAGCCCGACGTACATCGGGTTGCGTACCCGGCGGTACACGCGCCCGGTGACCAGCTGCCTTGGTGGGTCGTAGGGCGCCGGCGTGCCGCGGCCCTCGACGATGAACCTCACCCAGCACCACGACAGCAGCAGCACCCCGAGCGCGACCGCCACCCACCCCGCGACGCTGAGCCAGCCGGGGCCGGCCGAAGCCCGGTCGCCGGCGGCGTCAAGGATGCGGATGGGGACGAGGACCAGCACCGCCCCGGGGGCCACCAGCACGAAGATCAGCGTCCGCACGACCAGCTGTGGCATCTGCTGCTCCTGGGCGTTCGGCCGGGCCGGCCGCTCACTCGAGGGTCAGGGACAGTTGGCTCGGCGCTGGCGGCTCGGGCGGCGGCGTGGGCGGCTCCGGGAGGCGGCGGGCGGTGGCGGGGTCCGACCGGGCGGCGAAGGCGCGGTGGCGGCGCTTGGCGGCGCGCACCCGCTCGCCGATCGCGTCCTGGACCGCCTTGGGCGCGTTGGCACCGCGGTACATCCGGCGGTAGTCGGGGACCAGCTCCGGGTAGGTCTGCTCCAGCCAGGGCATGAACTCCTCCTTGACGCCCCGGCGCAGGTGCAGGGTGATGGGGGAGAGGTGGCTGGCGCCGGCGTCGGCGGCCGCCCGCACCACCGCCCGGAGCTGCTCGGGGGCGTCGGAGATGCCGGGGAGGATCGGCGCCATCAGGATGCCACAGGGGATGCCGGCCTGGACCAGCGTCCTGACCGCGGCCATGCGCGCCCTCGGGTGCGGCGTGCCCGGCTCGGTCCGCCGCCAGACCTCCTCGTCGAGCGTGCCGATCGACAGGTTGGCGGTGAACCCGGCCGTCGCCGCCAGCTCCTCGAACAGGTCGAGGTCGCGCAGCAGCAGCGGCGACTTGGTCAGGATCGAGCAGGGGTTGGCATGGTCGCGCAGCGCCTCAAGCACCCCACGGGTCAGCCGGTAGCGCCCCTCGCACCGTTGGTAGGGGTCGGTGTTGGTGCCCATCGCCACGTGCGCGCCGCTCCAGCTCTTGCGCCGCAGCTCCCGCCGCAGCACCTCGGCCGCGTTCACCTTCACCACGATCTTGCTCTCGAAGTCCCGGCCCGCGTCGAAGTTCAGGTAGGTATGGCTGGGTCGAGCAAAGCAATAAATACACGAATGGCTGCATCCCCTATAGACGTTAATGGTCCACTCGAACGGCATGCGGCTGGCGGGGGGGACGTGGTTGAGGATCGACTTGGCCTCGACCTCGTAGAAGGTGATGCCGCGGAACTCGGGCGAGTCGAAGGTGCGCACCGTCGCGGGGGCGTCGAACAGGGGCAGGTCGGT
>DASYRU010000512.1:0-8349 GCA_036004165.1 Actinomycetota bacterium | reverse complement strand
GGTGGCGAACCAGGCACGGCGGCAGGGGGTCGCCTTCGTGCTGGGCGGCGGTGGCGTCCTCGGCGCGTACGAGGTCGGCATGCTGCAGGCGCTGGCGGAGGCCGGGATCGTGCCAGACCTGATCCTCGGCACCTCGGTCGGCGCGCTCAACGGCGTGTTCGTCGCCGCCGACCCGGACAAGGCCGTGGAGCAGCTGATCCGGGTGTGGCGCGACGGCGAGGCCGCCGAGGCGTTCGGCGGGACGCTGTTCGGGCGGGTCAGGACGCTGGCGCGCTCCGGCACCCACCTGCACTCCAACGAGCCGCTGCGGCTGCTGCTGGAGGAGCTGCCGGTCTCGCGCATCGAGGAGCTGGCGGTGCCGTTCCAGTGCGTCGCCGCCAGCATCGAGCGGGCCGCGGCCCACTGGTTCAGCAGCGGACCGATCGTCCCCGCGGTGCTGGCCTCCGCCGCCGTGCCCGGCCTGCTGCCCCCGGTGCGGGTCGGGGACGAGCACTTCTTCGACGGCGGCCTGGTCCACAGCATCCCGGTCGGCCGCGCCGTCCAGCTCGGGGTCCGCACCATCTACGTGCTGCACGTCGGGCGCATCGAGCGCCCCCTGGAGGTGCCGAGGCGGCCATGGGAGGTCGGCCTGGTCGCCTTCGAGATCGCCAGGCGCCACCGCTTCGCCGAGGACATGACCGCGCTGCCACGGGGGGTCACCGTGCACGTCCTGCCCGCCGGCGCCGACGCCGAGGGCCGCGGCGCCGAACTCTCGCAGCTCCGCTACCGCGACTTCTCCAACATCGACCGGCACATCGAACGGGCCTACGAGACCTCCGCCGCCTACCTCGCCGGGATCGTCCGGCGATCCGGGTGAGGGGTCGTGCTGCCGCCGCGGATGGTGCGCCGGCTGGTCCTGACGCCGCTGCTGCTGGTGGTCGCCGTGGCGCTGATCTTCGGCCTGCCCCTGCTGGTGATCCTGGCGGCGGCGGCGTCGCCGCTGCTGCCCGGCCGCTGGCGCGCGCTGCGGCTGCTGTGGTTCGGGCTGGTGTGGGTGGCCCTCGAGTCGGTGGCGCTGTTCGCCTGCCTGGGGCTGTGGGTGGCCAGCGGTTTCGGCGGCCGGCTGCGCTCAGAGCCGTATCAGGACCGGCACTACGCGATCATGCGCTGGTTCCTGGCGACCCTGTTCGACGTCGCCACCCACGCCTTCCGCCTGCGGATCGAGGTCGAGGAGCCGGAGCTGACCCCGCAGGAGGCGCGGGCACGCCTCACCCGGCCGGTGATCGTGCTGAGCCGCCACGCCGGGCCGGGCGACTCGTTCCTGCTCGTCCACCACCTGCTCAGCCGCTACTGGCGGCGGCCGCGGATCGTGATGAAGGCGGCGCTGCAGTACGACCCCGGCCTCGACGTGGTCATCAACCGCCTGCCGAACGCCTTCGTCTCGGCCAGGCGCGGCGCCGACAACGCCATCATCCAGGCGATCGAGCGGCTGGCGAGCGACCTCGGGCCGACCGGGGCGCTGGTGATCTTCCCGGAGGGCGGCAACTTCACCCCACGCCGGCGGCTGCGGGCGATCCGGCTGCTGGAGGAGCGCCGGCTGGACGAGGAGGCCTCCCGCGCCAGGGCGATGGCGCACCTGCTGCCTCCGCGGCCGGGCGGCGCGCTGGCCGCGATCGGCGCGGCGCCGACCGCCGACGTGATCTTCGTCGCCCACACCGGTCTGGAGGACGTGATCACGCTCGGCGACGTCTGGCGCAGCCTGCCGATGGAGCAGGTGCTGAAGGCGCGCTGGTGGCGGGTGCCCGCCGCGGAGGTTCCACGCGGCGACCGTGAGGCGCAGGTCCGCTGGCTGTACGAGTGGTGGGAGCGGATCGACGCCTGGATCGGCGAGAACCGGCCCGCCGCGCTCCCGCGGTAGCATCCTTGACCGCATGAGCCAGACCGCGCCCCCTCCCGGCGGCCAGCCGCTGGTCACCGTCGTGGTCCTCAACTACAACGGTGCCCAGCTGCTGCCGGCCTGCCTCGACGCCCTGGCCGCGCAGGACCTGCCCGAAGGGCAGATGGCCGTCCGGGTGGTGGACAACGCCTCCAGCGACGGGTCCGTGGAGCTGCTGGAGCGCGACTATCCCTGGGTCGAGGTCGTCCGCAACCAGCGCAACGACGGCTTCGCCGGCGGCAACAACCTCGCCATGCGCGCCGCGACCAGCGAGTACCTGGCCTTGATCAACAACGACGCCCGGCCCGCCCCCGACTGGCTCCGCAGGCTGCTGGAGCCGTTCGGCGAGGACCCCGACGGGCGGCTGGCCGCCACCACCGCCAAGATCGTCTTCCAACCCCGCTTCCTGCCCGTCAGGCTCGCCACCCCGCCGTTCATCCCCGGCGGCCTCGACGGCCGCGAGCTGGGCGTGCGCATCTACCGGGTCACCGTCGACGGCCGCGACGTCAGCGACCAGGTGCTGTGGGACCGGCTCGCCTACGGCCCGGAACAGGCCGGACCCGACCGGTTCCGCTGGACCCGGCCGGCCGGCACGCTGCTGGTCCCGGTCGACCCCGACCGGTCCGACGAGCCGCTGCGGATCGGGTTGCGGGTCGCCGGCGAGACCGACAAGCCGATCGAGCTCGGCTGGATGGATGCCGGGACGACCGTCAAGGCCGGCCCGGAGCCGGCCGAGGTCGAGTTCGCCGTGCCGGCCGGCGCCGGCCTGCTGGACGTCCTCAACAACGCCGGCGGCATGCTGTTCGCCGACGGGTACGGCGCCGACCGCGCCTACCAGGAGCTCGACCTCGGCCAGTACGACCGGCCGGAGGAGGTGTTCGCGTTCTGCGGCGGGGCGGTGTGCTTCCGCAGCAGCGTGCTGCACGAGGTCGGCTACTTCGACGAGGACTTCTTCATGTACTACGAGGACACCGACCTGTCCTGGCGCCTTCGGGCGCGGGGCTGGTCGATCCGCTACCAGCCGTCGGCGGTCACCCGCCACCTCCACGCCGCCTCCTCGGTCGAGTGGTCGCCGCTGTTCAGCTTCCACAACGACCGCAACCGGCTGCTGCTGCTGACCAAGAACGCCAGCGCCGGTCTGGCCGTGCGGGAGGTGCTCCGCTACCCGCTGACCACCGTGTCGCTCGCGCTCCGCGCGGTCGTCCGCGCGCGGCACCCCCGCTACCGGCCGTCGCTGCAGCCGACGCTGCTGCGGCTCCGGGTCTACGCCTCCTACCTGCGGCTGCTGCCGCGGATGCTGGCGCGCCGCCGGGCGCTCGCCGCGCGGGCCGTGGTCGGCCGGCGCGCGCTGGAACGCTGGCTGGTCTCCCGCCCCTCAGCGAGCTGAAGACCCTGCTGGAGACCGGGAAGCCGCTGCACGGCTAGGGTGACCGCGTCCGCGGCGGTGGTCGTCGGTCAGGGCGAAAGTCTCGCCGAAGATCAGGCCGCGGACATGGTCGCTCTCCAGGAACGAGCGTGGGAACCCGAGCTGGAAGCCGGAGGCCGCGGACAGCCTCGCCAGCAGCTCGGGTTCCAGCTCGAAGTCCAGGCAGCCGAGGTTGGCGCGGAGCTGCTCGGCGCTGCGGGCGCCGACGATCGGCACGATCGGGCAGCCGAAGTCCTGCTGCCGCACCCAGTTGATGGCCACCTGGGCGGCCGGGCGGCCGAGCCCCTCGGCCACCGCGAGGACCTCCCGTGCCAGGTCGTTGACCCGCGGGCTGACATCGTCGGGCCGTGACCTGGTCGGCTCACTCGCGCGGTCGCCCCGGTCAAGGACCGCACCCCCTGCCGGCTGGGCCGTCGTGAGGTACTTGCCGGTGAGCTCGCCGCCCTCCAGCAGCCCCCACGGCGTGACCGCCAGGTCGAGGGCGGCGGCCAGCGGCAGGTGCTCGCGCTCCACCGCCCGGTCAGCCAGCGACCAGGGCACCTGCAGGCCGGTGAACGGCGCCCAGCCGCGCAGCTCGGCCATGGTGACGGCGCGGGCGACCACCCACGCGGGCGTGTCGGAGACGCCGACGTACAGCACCTTGCCGGCGCTGACCGCGTCGTCCAGGGTGCGCACCACCTCCTCCACCGGCGTCATCCCGTCCCACATGTGCAGCCAGAGCAGGTCGAGGTGGTCGGTGCCGAGGCGGCCGAGGCTCGCCTCCAGCGTCCGCTGCAGGTTCTTGCGGTGGTTGCCGCCCGCGTTGGGGTCGTCGGGGCGGCCGGTCAGGCCGTACTTGGTGGCGAGCACCCAGTGGTCCCGGTCGGCGGCGACCAGCTCGCCGACGATCCGCTCGCTGGCGCCGTCGGTGTAGTTGCAGGCGGTGTCGATGAAGTTGCCACCGGCCTCGCCGTAGGCGTCGAGCATCCGCTGGCACTCCTGCTGGTCGGCGCCCCAGCCCCAGTCGGTCCCGAAGGTCATGGTGCCAAGGGCAAGCTCGGAGACGCGCAGGCCGCTCCTGCCGAACAGCCGGTAGCGCATGGTCATGGCTCCTCCTCGGTGGTCGCCGGCGCGCGTAGCAGCGCCGCCAGCAGCGTCGTCGCCTCGCCGACGGCGTCGCGGCGCAGTCCGTAGCGGTAGCGGCGGGCGTTGCCGGCCAGCCCGACCAGCCCGGCGGCGCGCAGCAGCGCCAGGTGGTGGTGGACGGTCGACCTGGCCAGCCCGAGCGCGCCGGCGAGCTGGTCGAGGTCGCGGGGGCCGGCGGCCAGCGCGTCCAGGATGCGGAGACGCTGCCCGTCGGCGAGCGCCCGGCCAAGCCGCAACGCGCCCTCGGCGGTGGCCGCGCGGTCGTCGACGTCCGGCCGTGCCGGGTAGCAGATCAGGCGGGTGTCGCGGTGCTGGCAGAGCAGCAGCCACGGCCGCGCCGCCAGGTGGGGGATCAGCAGCACGCGCGGGCACTCCGCTTCCGGCTCGTAGGCGAAGCCGCCGGTGACCAGCTCGATCAGGCGCCGCGGCGGCACCGAGGCGGCCAGCTCGGCGGCGGCGCCGGCGTCCTCGGCGAGCTCCCGCACCGTGGCGCCTTCGCGGGCGGCGAAGGACTCCTGGTGCCAGCCGCGCAGCACGGCCAGCAGCCGCCGCCTGGTCTCCGCCGGGTCGAGCGGTAGCAGCACCGCCAGCGCCTTCCTCGCGCTGCCGCCGTAGTACCGCGGGTCCGCCAGCAGCCGCGCCTGCGCCGCCTGGTCGCCCTCGGCCGCGGCCAGGATGACCGCCGGCTCGACGTACCTGCGCCACGCCGGCACGTCGGCGCCGAGCAGCTGGCGGCGGAGCTCCAGCGGGTCGGTGGCCTCCAGGTGGGCGAGCAGGCCGGCGGCGTCCCGCGGCGCCGCTGTCTCGGTGGCCAGGCCGAGCAGGTGCAGCCAGACCTCCCCGGAGCCGTCCCCGACCCGTGCGATCGCCTCGCGCAGCCCGGCCGAGGCCCGCCGGTGGTCCAGCGCCGACAGCTCGATCAGCAGCTCGTAGGCGCCCGCCGCCTCGACCCTGAGGTCCGCGATGTCGCCGGCGACGAGGTCCCGGACCAGCATCGCGCCTCCTCTGATATACGACGAATGATATTCGAAGTCTATCGAATATCGGTGGGAAGCGGTAGCCTCATCGTGGCCCGGGGGGTCGCGCGAGGAAGCTACTACAGCGTGCCGGACCCATAGTCCTGCAGGTGACGGGATAGATGGCAGAGCTGCTGTAGTAGCTTCCTCGCGCGACCCCCCGCCGCTGCACGACCCATGGGAGGACGACGGTGGCCATGCCGACCCTGCGGCTCGCACAGGACCCCGACGCCGACGCGCTGCTCGCCCGCGACCCGCTCGCCCTGCTCGTCGGCATGCTGCTCGACCAGCAGGTGCCGTTGGAGTGGGCCTTCACCGCGCCCCACCGGCTGGCGGAGCGGCTCGGCCGGCCCTCGCTGGACGCGGCCGAGATCGCGGCCCTTGACCCGGACGCGTTCGTGAAGCTGATGGCCGGACCGCCCGCGCTGCACCGCTATCCGGCCGCGATGGCGGGGAGGGTGCAGGCCCTCTGCCGCGAGGTGGCCGACCGGTACGGCGGCGATGCGGCGGCGCTGTGGCGGACCGCGGAGTCCGGCACGGAGCTGCTCGCCCGGCTCCGCGCCCTGCCAGGGTTCGGCGAGCAGAAGGCGCGGATCTTCGTCGCCCTGCTCGGCAAGCAGCTCGGCGTGCGCCCGCCCGGTTGGCGCGAGGCGGCCGGCCCCTACGGCGAGGAGGGCAGCCGGCGCTCGGCGGCCGACGTCACCGACGCCGAGAGCCTCGCCGAGGTCCGCGCCTTCAAGAAGGCGGCCAAGCAGGCGGCCAGGGGCGGCTGAACGGCGCGGTGGACGACTGGCTGGGTCGGGTGCTGGCGGTCGTCGGGACGATCCCGTCCGGCCGGGTGCTCTCCTACGGGGACGTCGCCGAGCTCGCCTCGGCGCCGACGGCGCGCGACGTCGGCCAGGTGTTGCTGCGGCACGGTGAGGGGGTGCCCTGGTGGCGGGTGCTGCGCGCCGACGGGACGCCAGCCCCCCACCTGCGTGACCGGCAGCTCGCTCTGCTCCGCGCCGAGGACACCCCGATGGCTCCGTCCGGCCAGGCCGTCGACCTCCCCCGGGCCCGCTGGTCCGCGGCCCGCCCCCGCCCCGGCCCCGACCAGCAGCCGACCCTGTTCGACTGAGGCCACGCCTTCCAGCAGGTCAAGCCCACTTGGGCCGGTCGTGAAGTTGTAGAGTTTCACGGTTCGTGTCAGGAGGGGGGCGAGCCGGTGGCCCAGGAAACCCAGCCCTCCCGGCGCACGCCCGACCTCGCCCTGCTGCGGCTCGGCGTCGCGCTGCCCGCCACCGTCTGGCTGCTGGCGTATGCCGCCGGCTCGCCGGAGCGGCTGGCGCGCCCGGCGCTGCTTGCCTGGGTGGCCGTCCTACTGGCGCTGCAGCTGCTGCCCCCGCCGGCCTGGGGCGGGCCAGGGTTGTCGGCCGCCTTCGCGGTGCAGGTCGCGCTGGCGGTGCTCTACGACCCGCCGGTCGCCGGCGCGGTCGCCTTCCTCGGGGCGCTCGACCTGCGCCTCCTCCGCCGCCTGGCGCTGGCGGCCTGGTCGGACTGCGGCGTCGCCCTGGCCTCGGTGACCGCGGGCGGCGCGCTCTTCCACGCCATGGCCGAGGTGCACGATCCCCTTGGCCGGCTCCTGCCGGCCTTCGTCGCCTGCGCGGCGCTCATGTGGCTGATCGAGGTGGCGGCAGGGACCGCCGCGGCCGCGCTGGAGACGGGGGTCCCGCCACGCCAGCTGCTGGCCAGGATGAACCTCGCCTCCCCCTACCGGTTCCCGGCCACCTTCCCCGGCATGGGCTGGTTCGGCCTGCCGGTCGCCAGCCTCTACCTCGCCGAGGGGTTCTGGCCGGTCCTGCTGCTGCTCGGGCTGCTGCTGTACGCCCGCGGCATGTGCCTCAAGGCCTGGAGCCAGCGGGGCCACCTGGTCGAGCTGCTCGAACTCGAGCAGCGGGCGGCCGCCGAGCTACGCGAGGTCAACCTCGGCAAGGAGCAGTTCGTGGCGGTCGCCTCGCACGAGATGCGCACCCCGCTGACTGCGATCCTCGGCTACGTGACGACGCTGCGGCGGCGTCCGATCGACGACCCCGACACCAGGGACCGCTTCCTGGAGATCGTCGAACGCCAGGCCCAGCGCCTCCTCGGTCTGGTGGAGATGATGCTGTCCGCCTCCAAGCTGGAGAACGGCCGGCTGCCCGTCCGCTTCGACTGGGCCTCGGTCGAGGATCTCTGCCAGGAGGTCCTCGAGGGGCTCGGCGAGGACCGGGGCCGCGTCCGGCTCGACCTTCCACCGGCCCTGCCGCCCCTGCTCACCGACCGCCGGTGCCTCGGCCAGGTGCTCGGCAACCTGCTGGAGAACGCCGTCAAGTACTCGCCGCCGCAGCGGCCGTGCGAGCTGGGCGCGCGCCTGCGCCAGGACCGGGTGGTGCTGTGGGTCCTCGACCACGGAAGCGGCATCCCGGCGGACGCGGTGGAGCGCATCTTCGAGCGCTTCTACCAGATCGACGGGTCGGACACGCGGCCGGCGGCCGGCATCGGCCTGGGCCTGCACCTGGTCCGCGAGCTGGTCGACCTCCTCGGCGGCACGATCACCGTCGACACCCGCCCCGGCCAAGGCAGCCGTTTCACCGTCGTCCTGCCCGTCCGCCACCCCAGCGCCACGCCCCCCACGGCGACGACGGCCCCGAGAACCAGCCGACCCTGATCGACGGGGGCCGCGCTCGGGTCGAGCGCTCGACGCGGAGGCTCCTTCCGGGGGACGCTTGCGCGATGATGATGCCGACATGAAGCCACCGGCGTTCGAGTACCACCGGCCCACCTCGGTCGAGGAGGCGCTGGCCGTGCTGGCCGAGGTCGGCCACGACGGCAAGGTGCTCGCCGGCGGC
>DASYRU010000511.1:0-2290 GCA_036004165.1 Actinomycetota bacterium | reverse complement strand
CCTACGACGCGGCGGTGCTGGCCGCCCAGCTGCAGGTGCTGATCGACGGCGCCACCGCCGCCGCCGCGGTCGACCGCGACCCCGCCGCCGCCCACGGCGCCCGCGCCCTGGCCAAGGCCGCCATCACCACCGCCGCCGGCTAGCCCCCCGCCCGCCCGGCGAGCGCGATCTGGGTCAGCTCGCGGGCGTGCCTGGCCACCGCTGGCTGCCGGTCGACCAGCGCACCCACCACGGCGCCCTCCACCAGGATGTGCACCTGGCCGGCCAGCCTGGCAGGGTCGGCGCTGCCGCCCGCCTCGGCCAGATCCTCGAGCAGCTGCCGCAGGGCCAGCCGGTGGGCGGCCAGCGCGGCGAGCGTGGCGTCGCCGCGGCCGTCCCCCGCCCCCGCGATCGCCGCGGCCAGCGCCGAGGCGTGATGGAATTCGTCGCTCGAGAACCACTCCTCGAGCAGGTCCCAGAGGGCGAGCAGCGGCGGCCCGGCCGGTTTCCGCTGGGCGACGAGCCGGCGCCGCAGCCACGCAAGCCAACGCTCGCTCGACCGTTGCAGCGCCGCCGCCGTGCGCTGGTCGTCCATCTCGATGGAACGAGCCCGCTCGTGCGACCCCGGGGCGGCCCGGCGGGCCCCGTCCTCCCTTCCCTGGTCGCCGAGCAGCATCATACCTTTCTCACCCTCCGGTCCAACCGCTGGATACTCGCAAACCGATGGATTGAGGAAGAGGGATAACGATCACTATCATTATGCGCACAATGCCACAACGCCGTCAAAGGGTCCGGTCCCGGCGTTGCGATCGACACTGGCGCACCGGGCAGCCGCGGCAGGCTACGCTATGGGCATCCGCCGCCAAGGAGTGGCCATGGCAGGCCCCGCCGCCCCGAACGGCGCCGAGCGCAAGCTCGTCACCGTGCTCTTCGTCGACGTCGACGAGGCGGTGGACGACTTCGCCGAGCGCGACCCCGAGGACGTCGGGCGGATGCTCGCCGGCCACCTGGCCAGGGTGCGGGACGAGGTCGAGGCGTTCGGCGGGGTGGTCGAGGAGACCGTCGGCGGCCGCACCGTGGCCGTGTTCGGCGTGCCGCGGACCCGCGACGACGACCCGGAGCGGGCGGTCCTCGCCGCCCTCGCGGTCCGCGACGCCCTGGCGCCGGCGCTCCCGGGGGCTCCGCCCTCCACCCGGGCGGTGCGGGTGCACGCCGCCGTGGCCACCGGGGAGGCGCTGGTCCGCGGCGGTCGTGGCGGTCCGGCCGCCCAGCGGGTGCTCGGCGACCCGGTGAGCGCCTGCGCCCGGCTGCAGGAGGCGGCGCCCGCCGGTGCCGTCCTGGTCGCCTCGGCGACCAGGACGGCAACCGAGCGAGCCATCGCCTACGCCGCCAGCTGGCCGGCCGGCGGCGAGCCGGCCTGGACGGCGCTGGCTCGGCGTGACCGGATCGCCGCCGAGCTGCGAGCCCACGACGGGCCCTTCCCGCCGCTGGTCGCCCGCACCGCCGAGCTGCGGGTCCTGCTCGACGCCCTCGGCCGGGCCCGCCGGCACGGTGTCCCGCAGCTGGTCACCGTGGTCGGCGTTGCCGGCATCGGCAAGACCCGGCTGCTCGCCGAGCTTGCCGCCCGGCTGGCCGCCGAGCGGCAGCCGGTCGTCTGGCGGCAGGGCCGCTCCCTGCCGTGGGGCCATGGGCCGGCCTTCGGGGCGCTCGCCGAGGCGGTCAAGGCCGAGGCCGGCATCGTGGAGACCGACGGGGCCGCCCGACGCGGACGCCGGCTGGCCGACGCGGTCGCCGACGCCGTCAACGACCCGGCCGCCGCCGCCTGGGTCACCGGCCACCTGCGCCGCCTGGTCGGCGCCGAGCCGGGCGAACGGCCGCCCACCACCGACCGTGAGGAGGAGTTCGCCGCCTGGCGGCGCTTCCTGCACGGGCTGGCGGCGGCGCGGCCGCTGGTGCTCGGCCTCGAGGACCTGCACCGGGCCGACGACGCCCTGCTCGACTTCGTCGAGAGCCTCGCCCGCTCCCCGGACCCCTCCGGCGGGGGGCTGCTGGTGGTGGCCACCGCCAGGCCGGAGCTGCTGGAGCGCCGGCCGGGCTGGGGGTCCACCGGTGTCACCGTCGGCCTGGAGCCGCTCGGCGACGCCGACACCACCAAGCTGCTGGCAGCCCTCCTCGCCCATCACGGCCTGCCAGCCACGGTCGAGCCGGGCCTGCTGGCCCGGGTCGGCGGCAACCCCCTGTTCGCCGAGGAGTACGTGCGCATGCTGCGCGACCACGGCGGCCCGGCGGCGGTCCACCGCGCCCCCCCGCC
>DASYRU010000510.1:0-3873 GCA_036004165.1 Actinomycetota bacterium | reverse complement strand
AGGAGGTGACGATCCTGGAGCTGGCGCGGATGGTGGCGGCGGCGGCCGGGACGGAGCCGCGCATCGAGTTCCGGCCACGGCCGGTCGACGACCCGAAGGTCCGCCGGCCGGACATCACCAGGGCCATCACCGAGCTGGGCTGGAAGCCGGAGGTCAGCCTCAAGGAGGGCATCCGGCTCACCCTGCCCTGGTTCCGCGGTGCCCTGAAGGCGGAAGGGTGACGGAGGCGCGCACCGGCCGGCCGCGGCGGGCCGCCTTCTTCGACGTCGACAAGACCCTGCTGCCGGGGTCGAGCCTGTACCTGTTCGCGCGTGGTCTGTACCGGCGCGGCTTCTACGACCTGCGGGACGTCGTCGGCTTCGCCTTCGGCCAGGTGGTGTTCCGGCTCACCGGCGCCGAGGGCCGCCGTGGCATGGAGGCCGCCCGCGAGCACGCGCTCGCCTTCATCGAGGGCAAGCGGCGCTCCGACCTGGCCCAGCTCGGCCACGACATCGTCGTGGAGGTCATCGGCCCGCGCATCTACCCGGGCATGCGCCGGGTCATCGACGCCCACCACGCCAACGGCGACAAGACCTACCTGGTCACCGCGGCCCCTCGGGAGCTGGCCGAGCGGATCGCCGCCTACCTCGGCATGGACGGCGCGCTCGGGACCGAGGCCGAGCTGGTCGACGGCGTGTACACCGGACGCCTGGTCGGCCCGGTGCTGCATGGCCCGGCCAAGCTGGACGCGGTGCGGGCGCTGGCCGGCGAGCGGGAGATCGACCTCCGCCTGAGCAGCGCCTACTCCGACTCGGTGAACGACCTGCCGCTGCTGCAGGGGGTCGGGCATCCGGTCGCGGTCAACCCCGACCGGATGCTCCGCGAGCTGGCCGCCGAACGGGGCTGGCCGGTGCAGGACTTCCGCCGCCGCCGGCGGCTGTGGCTGGTGTGGCTGCCCAGCGGCGCCAGCGCCGCCGGGGCCGCCGTGGTGGCCACGGTCGCCGGCCGGCGCCTGCTCGACTGGCGGCGGTCCAGGGGCCCTAGTCGCCGGGGTCGCCGGCGGGCAGGCCACCCTCGCTCAGCACCTTGGCGACCTCGTCCTCGGAGAGCCCTCTGGTGGTCAGGGCGCGGCGCAGGCGACTGGCGGCCTCGGCCGGCGAGGTCCAGCCGTCGCGCCGCGGGCCGCTCTCCTGCTCGCCCTCGAGCAGGCCGTCCACGAAGCCCTTGGCGTAGTCCCAGGTGACGTAGTGGTCCACCGCCGGCTCGAAGGCGGGCTCGTGCACCCGCGGCTCGCCGTGCTCGAGGATGTGTTCGAGGTTCTCGCGCAGCAGGCTCCAGCCGAAGAAGTGATCTTCCTCGCAATCGGGACAGGAGATGACCACGCCGAGGAAGCCGCGCTGCTCCAGGGCGGCACGGAACTCGGCCAGGTCGGCCAGGTCATCGAGCAGCGCGGCGCGCTCCTCGTCGTCGATGGGCTCCGGCTGGGAGTCGTCCTCGGGCTGGAACGGGTCGAGGGGGTCGGGCACAGGCACCTCTACGGTCTGAACGGCACGGTCTTCACCGTCGTCCATGGTAGCGCGGTTGCCCACGGCGCTGTCCTTGACCTCCACAGATCGCCGCTGCTAGCTTCGCGTATGGTGCTTCCCCGGACCCACCGCGGCCATGCGGTCGGGTCCGTTTCCATATGGCACACGAGCCGGAGGATGCCACGTGGCTGAGGTCGAGATCGGGATCGGCAAGAGCGGCCGTCGCGCCTACGGGTTCGACGACATCGCGATCGTGCCGAGCCGGCGGACCCGCGACCCCGACGACATCGACGTCTCCTGGGACCTGGACGCCTACCATTTCGAGCTGCCCGTGCTCGCCTCGGCCATGGACGGGGTCGTCTCGCCCCGGATCGCGGTGGAGCTCGGCCGCCTCGGCGGCCTCGGGGTGCTGAACCTGGAGGGCCTCTGGACCCGCTACGCCGACCCGGAGCCGCTCTACGGCGAGATCGCCGGGCTGCCCGACGCCGAGGCGACCAAGCGGATGCAGGAGATCTACGCCGAGCCGATCGATCCCGACCTGATCGGCCAGCGGGTCAAGGAGATCAAGGACGCCGGGGTGGTCGCCGCCGCCTCCCTCACCCCCCAGCGGGTCGCCCGCTACCACCAGCTCGCCCTCGACGCCGGGCTCGACATCCTGGTCATCCAGGGCACGGTGGTCTCCGCCGAGCACGTCTCCTCCAGCACCGAGCCGCTCAACCTCAAGACCTTCATCGCCCGCTACGACCTGCCGGTGGTCGTCGGCGGCTGCGCCTCCTACGCCACCGCGCTGCACCTGATGCGGACCGGGGCGGCCGGCGTCCTGGTCGGGGTCGGGCCGGGGGCGGCCTGCACCACCAGGGGGGTGCTCGGCATCGGCGTGCCGATGGCGACCGCCCTGGCCGACGCGGCCGGCGCCCGCACCCGCCACCTGGAGGAGACCGGCCGCTACGTCCAGGTGATCGCGGACGGCGGCATGCGCACCGGCGGGGACGTCGCCAAGGCGATCGCCTGCGGGGCCGACGCGGTGATGATCGGGTCGCCGCTCGCCAGGGCGGTGGAGGCGCCTGGCCGCGGCCACCACTGGGGCATGGCGACCTTCCATCCCGACCTGCCCCGCGGCACCCGCGTCAAGACCTCGGCGCTCGGTACCCTCAAGGAGATCCTGATCGGCCCCGCGCCGACGGGCGACGGCAGCATGAACCTGTTCGGCGCCCTGCGGACTTCGATGGCGACCTGCGGCTACCAGAGTGTCAAGGAGTTCCAGAAGGCCGAGGTGATGGTCGCCCCGTCGCTGCAGACCGAAGGCAAGCTGCTGCAGCGGTCGCAGGGCGTAGGCATGGGCTGAGCCGTGGACGACGCCGCCGCCGGCCACAACACCGTCCTCGTCCTGGACTTCGGTGCCCAGTACGCCCAGCTGATCGCCCGCCGGATCCGCGAGTGCCACGTCTTCTCCGAGGTCGTCCCCTGTGACGTCGACCCGGCGACGGTCAGGGCGAGGCGGGCGAGGGCGCTGGTGCTCTCGGGCGGCCCGGCGTCGGTCTACGAGCCGGGCGCGCCCGCCCTCGACCCCCGCCTGCTCGACCTCGGCATCCCCGTCCTCGGGCTCTGCTACGGGCAGCAGGCGATGGCCAGGGCGCTGGGCGGCCGGGTCGAGCCGACCGGCGTCCGCGAGTACGGCCGCACCCTGCTGCGGGCCCAGCCGGAGGGCAGCGTGCTGTTCCGCGACCTGCCCGCCGAGCAGGTCGTGTGGATGAGCCACGGCGACACGGTCACCGCAGCGCCCCCTGGCGCCCAGGTGGTGGCCGGCACCGACGCCGCCCCGGTGGCCGCCTTCGAGGACCCGGCAAGAGGGCTGTACGGGGTCCAGTTCCACCCGGAGGTCGCCCACACCGAGCGTGGCCTCGACCTGTTCAAGAACTTCCTCTACCAGGCGGCCGGCTGCCGGCCCAACTGGACCAGCGTCTCGATCATCGAGGAGCAGGAGGCCGCGGGACGCGCCGCCGTCGGCGAGAGTCGGGTGCTCTGCGCCCTCTCGGGCGGGGTCGACTCCTCGGTGGCCGCGCTGCTCGTCCATCGCGCGGTCGGGGACCGGCTGACCTGCGTGTTCGTCGACACCGGCCTGCTGCGGCACGGGGAGGCGGAGCAGGTCGAGGAGACCTTCCGCCGCGACTTCAAGGTCAACCTGGTCCACGTGAAGGCGGCCGACCGCTTCCTGGAGCGGCTGGCTGGCCTGACCGACCCGGAGGCCAAGCGCAAGGCGATCGGGGGCGAGTTCATCCGCGTCTTCGAGGAGGTCGCCCGCGAGCAGGACGACGCCCGCTTCCTGGCGCAGGGCACCCTGTACCCCGACGTGGTCGAGTCGGGCGGC
>DASYRU010000509.1:0-6102 GCA_036004165.1 Actinomycetota bacterium | reverse complement strand
GATCCGCAACCGGGGCACGGTCGGCGGCAACCTCGGCTCCGCCTCGCCGGCCGGGGACTGCCACCCGCCCCTGCTGGCAGCGGGTGCCGAGGTCGAGGTCGCCTCGGCGGCCGGCGGCCGCCGCATCCCGATCGGCGAGTTCTTCACCGGTCCCAAGCGCAGCGCCCTGCGCGACGACGAGCTGATCGCCGCCGTCCACGTCCCCGCCGCAGCCGGCCCGCAGCAGTTCGCCAAGGTCGGCACCCGCAACGCCATGGTGATCGCCGTCTGCTCGTTCGCCATCGCGCTCGACCCCGAGCGCGGCCGGGTCGGCACCGGGATCGGCTCGGCGGGGCCGACGCCGCTGCGGGCCGTGGAGGCCGAGTGGTTCCTGCAGGGCGTCCTGGACGAGGGCCTGTGGGCGTCGCGGGCGCCCCTCGCCGAGACCGCGGTGGCGCGCTTCGGGGAGCTGGCCGGCCAGGCCGCCAGGCCGATCGACGACGTCCGCGGCACCGCCGCCTACCGGGTCCACGCCCTCGGCGTGCTCGCCCGGCGGACCCTCGCGTGGGCCTGGGACCAGTACCGCAACGGCCGGAGGGGTCCGGGGAACCCCAGGGGGGTGCCCCGGTGAGACGGGAGGACGTGAGATGCGGCTGACCTGCACCGTCAACGGCGAGGCCAGGGTGGCCGACGACCTCTGGGAGGGCGAGAGCCTGCTGTACGTGCTGCGTGAGCGGCTCGGCCTGCCCGGCTCCAAGAACGCCTGCGAGCAGGGCGAGTGCGGCTCCTGCTCGGTGTACCTGGACGGCACCCTGGTCTGCGCCTGCCTGGTCCTGGCCGGGCAGGCCGAGGGCGCCGAGGTCGTCACCGTCGAAGGGCTGGCAGCGGGCGACCAGCTCCACCCCATCCAGGAGGCGTACGTGCAGGCGGGCGCGGTCCAGTGCGGCTTCTGCACGCCCGGCCTGATCGTGGCCACCCACGACCTGCTGGATCGCGAGCCGCGGCCGAGCGACGCCCAGGTCCGCGAGGCGCTGGCCGGCAACCTCTGCCGCTGCACCGGCTACGAGAAGATCCTCGACGCGGTGCGGCTGGCGGCCGAGCGCATGGAGGTGCTGCCGTGAACGCCCCGGACCGCGTCGTGATCGAGGGCTGCGCGGTCGCCACCGTCGACACGGCCGGCACCGAGCACGGCAACGGGTACCTGGTGGTCGAGGGCGGTCGGATCGTCGACGTCGGTCCCGGCCGGTGCCCCAGCGGCTACGGGCCCGCCCGGCTGATCGACGGCAGCGGCTGCCTGGCCACCCCAGGACTGGTCAACTGCCACCACCACCTGTACCAGTGGCTCACCAGGGGCCTGGCCCAGCAGGCCACCCTGTTCGAGTGGCTGACCGAGCTGTACCCGGTCTGGGCCCGGCTCGACGCCGAGCTGGAGGCGGCGGCGGCACGGGCCGCGCTGGCCGCGCTGCTCACCTCCGGCTGCTCCACCACCACCGATCACCACTACGTGTTCTCGGCAGGGGCCGGCGACCTGCTCGCCGCCGAGGTCGAGGCGGCCGCCGGGCTCGGCATCCGCTTCCACCCCTGCAGGGGCTCGATGGACCTTGGCCGCTCCCGCGGCGGCCTGCCGCCCGACGGGGTCGTCGAGGACCGGGACGCCGTGCTGGCCGCCACCGAGGCCGCGATCGACCGCTTCCACGACCCCGCGCCCGAGGCGATGGTGCGGGTGGCGGTGGCGCCCTGCTCGCCCTTCTCGGTCAGCCGCGAGCTGCTACTGGACGCCGCCGAGCTGGCCCGGCGGCGCGGCGTGCGCCTGCACACCCACCTGGCCGAGACGGTCGAGGAGGAGCGCTTCTGCCTCGAGCAGTTCGGCCGCACCCCCGTCCAGTACCTGGACGACCTCGGCTGGCTGGGCGACGACGTCTGGCTGGCCCACTGCGTCCACCTCGACCCGGCCGCGGTCGGCCGGCTCGGCGAGACCGGCACCGGCGTGGCCCACTGCCCCAGCTCCAACGCCCGCCTCGGCGCCGGCGTGGCCCCGGTCGCCGACCTGCTGGCCGCCGGCGCGCCGGTCGGCCTCGGGGTCGACGGGGCCGCCTCCAACGAGGCCGGCCAGCTCGGCCCGGAGCTGCGGCAGGCGCTGCTGGCGGCCAGGCTGCGGGGTGGGCCGGCTGCCCTGACCGCCCGCCAGGCGCTCGCCCTCGGCACCGTCGGCGGCGCCCGCTGCCTGGGACGGGCGGGAGAGCTCGGCTCCCTCGAGCCGGGCAAGCTCGCCGACGTCGCGCTGTGGCGGCTCGACGGCCTCGGCCACGCCGGCATCGCCGACCCGGTCGCCGCGCTGGTCTTCGGCCCGCCCGCCCCGGTCGAGCTGCTGCTGGTCGGCGGGCGTCCGGTGGTCGAACGCGGCGAGCTGCGCAGCGGCTCGGAGGCCGAGATCGCCGCCGCGGCCGGGTCGGCGGCGACGCGCCTGCGCGAGCATGCGGAGGTGGCGTCGTGAGCCGGACCCGTCCCTCGCCGCCGGCGCCGCCGGCGTCGGTCACCGGCGGGGTCGGCGAGAGCGTCCGCCGCCCCGACGGCACCCTCAAGGTCAAGGGCGAGTTTGCCTACTCCTCGGACCTGTGGGCCGAGGGGATGCTGTGGGGCGCCACCGTCCGCAGCCCCCACCCGCGGGCCAGGATCCGCGCCATCGAGACCGCCGAGGCGCTCACCACGCCGGGAGTGCTCGCCGTCCTCACCCACGAGGACGTGCCCGGCCGCAAGACCTACGGCCTGGAGATCGCCGACCAGCCGGTGCTGGCCTTCCCGGACGTCCGCTACCAGGGCGAGGCGGTCGCGCTGGTGGCCGCCGACCACCCGGAGACGGCCAGGCGGGCGGCCGCACGGGTCGCGGTCGACTACCAGGTCCTGGAGCCGCTGGTCGACGCCGAGGCCGCCATGGCCGAGGACGCTCCCTCGCTGCACCCCGGCGGCAACCTGCTGCGGCACATCCCCATCCGCCGCGGCGTGCAGGACGCCGCCGCCGAGGTGGTGGTCGCAGGCACCTACGAGCTCGGCATGCAGGACCAGGCCTTCCTCGGCCCGGAATCCGGCCTTGCCGTGCCCGACGGCGAGGGCGGCGTGGACCTGTACGTCTCCACCCAGTGGCTGCACGTGGACCGCGACCAGCTCGCCGCCAGCCTCGACCTGCCACCCGAGCAGGTCCGCATCACCCTCGCCGGGGTCGGCGGGGCCTTCGGCGCCCGCGAGGACCTGTCGATGCAGATCCACGCCTGCATGCTGGCGCTGCGCACCGGCCGGCCGGTGAAGATCCTCTACTCGAGGGAGGAGTCGTTCTTCGGCCACGTCCACCGGCACCCTGGGCGGCTCCACTACGAGCACGGCGCCACCTCGGACGGCCGCCTGGTCTACGTGAAGGCCCGCATCGTGCTGGACGGCGGCGCCTACGCCTCCAGCTCCACCGCGGTCTGCGCCAACGCCGCCTGCTTCGCGGTCGGCCCCTACCAGGTGCCCAACGCCACCATCGACTGCTACGTGGTCTACACCGACAACCCGCCCTGCGGGGCGATGCGCGGCTTCGGGGCGGTGCAGACCTGCTTCGCCTACGAGTCGCAGATGGACCGGCTGGCCGACGCCCTCGGCATCGACCCGGTGGAGCTGCGCATCGCCAACGCCATGGACACCGGCAGCAGCCTGCCCACCGGCCAGCGGGTCGAGGGGCCGGCGCCGGTGGCCGAGATGCTGCGGCGGCTGCGGGCGGTGCCGCTACCTCCTGCGCGGCGCGCCGAGCCGCTGGACCTGCGCGAGCTGCCCGGCGGGGTCTCCAACGTCACCCACGGCGAGGCGGTGCGGCGAGGGGTCGGCTACGCCGCCGGCTTCAAGAACGTCTCCTACTCGGAGGGGTTCGACGACTACGCCACCGCCAGGGTGCGGCTCTCGGTGGTGGCAGGCGAGCCGCAGGCGGAGGTGCACACCGCCGCCGCCGAGGTCGGCCAGGGGCTGGTCACCGTCCAGGCGCAGATCGCCCGCACCGAGCTGGGCGTGGAGCGGGTGGTGGTCCTGCCCGCCGACACCCAGGTCGGCTCCGCCGGCTCCTCCTCGGCCTCCCGCCAGACCTGGATGACCGGCGGCGCCGTCAAGGCCGCCTGCGAGGCGGTGCGGGCGCGGGTCCTGGAGCGGGCAGCAGCCAAGCTCGGCCGAGACGCCGCCGGCCTCGCCCTCGCCGGTGGGAATGTCCTATCGACCGGGGGGGCAACAAGCGCCCCGACCGACCGGGGGACCCCCTCGGGGTCCCCCGGACCCCAGGTGACAGACCCGCCCGGGGCGGTCGTGATCGGGCTGGCCGACCTGCTCGGCGCCGACGCGGTCGAGGAGACCCGCGAGCACCATCACCGCCCGACCATGCCGCTGGACCCGGAGACCGGCCAGGGCGACGCCCACCTGGCGTACGCATTCGCCGTCCACCGGGCCGTGGTCGACGTCGACACCGAGCTCGGCCTGGTCAAGGTGGTCGAGATCGCCACCGCCCAGGACGTCGGCAAGGCCATGAACCCGCAGGCGGTCGAGGGTCAGATCGAGGGCGGCATCGCCCAGGGGCTGGGGCTCGCGCTGATGGAGGAGATCCAGGTCGCCGGCGGCGAGGTCCGCAACCCGTCGTTCACCGACTACCTGATCCCGACCGTGCTCGACATGCCGCCGGTCCGGGCCGAGGTGCTGGAGCTCGGCCACCCCGACTCCCCCTACGGCCTCAAGGGCGTCGGCGAGCCACCGACGATCTCCTCCACCCCGGCGATCGTGGCCGCCATCCGCGCCGCCAGCGGCCGCCCGCTCACCCGCGTGCCGGTCCGCCCGGAGCACATCGTCGGCCTCGACGGGTCCGGGTAGCCGCCCTACCCCGCCTGGTCGAGCGCCGCGGTCAGCTCGGCCGCCTCCCGCTCCACCCTAGCCCGCAGCTCGCGCTTGTCCGAGGTGTCCAGCCAGGTCGCCTCGACCCCGTCCAGCGCGATCGCGACCATGTCGGACCACCGGTAGCCGAACGCCTCCATGCAGGAGCGGTACTCGCGGCCGAGGTCGAGGTCGGTCAGGGCCGGGTCGTCGGTGTTGAGCGTGGCCAGCAGCCCCGCCTCCCGCATGCGCCGGTAGGGGTGCAGCTCCAGGCGCGGCACCGCGTTGGCGATCAGCACGTTGGAGTTCGGGCAGACCGTCAGCGGGATCCGTTCGTCGGCCAGGCGCCGGGTCAGCTCCGGGTCCTGCAGGCAGGAGAGGCCGTGGTCGATCCGTTCGGAGCCGAGCACGTCCAGCCCCAGCCGGATGTGGGTCGGCGGGGTCTCCTCCCCCTGGTGGGAGGTGCGGTGCAGCCCCGCCTTGCCGGCCAGCTCGAACGCCTCGGCGAAGACGGTCGGGTCGACCCCGAGCTCGGTCGAGTCCAGGCCAACCCCGATGACCCGCTCGACACCCGGGCTGCCCTCCCGGCGCAGCTCCACCAGCCGCTGCACCATCTGCAGGCCGGCCGGGCCGCCGAAGGCCCGGTCGATGTCGGCGATCAGCATCGCCGTTGCGCCGGTCTCCGCCTCGGCCGCCTGCAGCCCCTCGGCCAGCCCGGCGACGATCTCGGCCAGGTCCTGGCCGGCGGCCAGGTGCCTCGCCGGGGTGAAGAACGTCTCCCGGTAGGCGAGGCCGTGGGCGGCGCCGTCGAGGATGCTCTCGTAGGCCAGCCGCGCCCAGTCCTCCCGGCTGCCGAGGGTCGACTGCACCAGCCAGAAGATCTCCAGGAAGGTGTCGAGGCTGGTGTAGCGGTACAGCTCCACCGGGTCGGAGGTGGGCAGCCCGACGCCGTTCTTGTTGGCGAGGTCCACGACCGTCTGCGGGCGCATCGTCCCCTCGACGTGGCAGTGCAGTTCCACCTTTGGCAGCCGGTCGAGCGCGGTCGCGACGTCCACGTTTCCCTCCTGTGTGGTTTGGATCGCTCTAGCCGGCGCCGTTCCGGTGGTAGACCTCGCGCCGCAGGGTGCCGACGAACGGCAGGTTGCGGTACCGCTCGGCGTAGTCCAGCCCGTACCCGACCACGAACACGCTGGGGATGTCGAAGCCCTTGTACTTCACGGGTACCTCGACCCTGAGCTCGTCCGG
>DASYRU010000508.1:0-1706 GCA_036004165.1 Actinomycetota bacterium | reverse complement strand
GGTCGTGGTCCGTACCCGCCGCCTTCGACGGGCCGCCGCAGTCGCGGTGCGTACCCGGTGTCAAGGAGGCCTGGCAGATGAAGACGATCTGGAAGGGGGCGATCTCCTTCGGGCTGGTCACCATCCCCGTGCGCGTGTACGGGGCCACCGAGGAGAAGAGCCTCCGGTTCCACCAGCTCCACGCCCCCGACGGCGGCCGGATCCGCTACAAGCGGGTCTGCTCCGTCGACGGCGAGGAGGTCGACTACGGCGAGATCGTCAAGGGCTACGAGTACGAGAAGGACCACTACGTCACCCTGACCGACGAGGAGCTGGACTCCCTGCCGTTGCCGACCACCAAGGCCATCGAGATCGAACGGTTCGTCGAGGCCGAGGAGATCGACCCGATCTACTTCCAGAAGTCCTACTACCTGGTGCCGGAGGGCACCGGGGTCAAGGCCTACCACCTGCTGCGCGAGGCGATGGGCGACGACGGCAAGGTCGCCCTCGCCAAGGTCGCCTTCCGCGACAAGGAGCACCTGGCCACCCTGCGCCTGCGCGACAACGTGTTCGTGTTGGAGACGATGTTCTGGCCGGACGAGATCCGCACGCCGAACTTCGAGACCCTCGACGAGCCGGTCGAGCTGCGGCCGCAGGAGATCCGCATGGCCCGCAGCCTGATCGACAGCCTCTCGGACGCCTTCAAGCCCGACGAGTTCCACGACGCGTACCGGGCCGCCCTGGAGGAGCTGGTCGAGAAGAAGGTCCAGGGCGAGGAGATCACCTACACCGAGGAGGCGGAGCCCTCCAAGGTCGTCGACCTGATGGAGGCGCTGCGCGCCAGCGTGGAGGCGGCCAAGTCCGACAAGCCGGCCGCCGAGCGCAAGGCGGGTGGCCGGCGGCGCAAGAAGGCGGCCGGGGAGTAGCAGGGCCGGCGCGTGCGGCGCCGGCGGCGGGGGGTGAGGGGGGTTGCGCCGGCAGGCGTCGGCCACGTTCCGGGAGGCGGTCGCCTCCGTGCTCGACGGGCTTCAAGACAGGACCGGTCTCGGCCTGTGGATGCTGCTGCGGCTGGGCGGCGGCGGGGCGGTGGTGCTGGCGGCCCGCGACCGCTGCTACGGCATCGACCTGGACCGGGAGCTGGCCGACGACGAGCTGCCGGTGCGGGCGATGGTGGAGGGCCGCGGGCCAAGGGTGGCACCGGTGGTCGCCGACGTCGAGGCGTACGCGCCGGCGCGCCTCGGCGGCACCCTGCCGATCGGCGCCTTCGCCGGGGTGCCGATCCTCGCGCCCGACGGCTCGCTGTTCGGCTGCCTGTGCGGCATGGACCCGGCTCCCGCGCGGCCGGAGCTGGCCGGTGAGCTGCCCACCATCGAGCTGCTCGGCCGCCTGCTCGCAACCCTGCTCGCCCAGGAGCTGGACCGCCAGGAGCTGCAGCGGCGCTTCGAGCGGGCCGAGCTGGACGCGCTCACCGACCCGCTCACCGGCGTCGGCAACCGCCGGGCATGGGACCGCCTGCTGGACGCCGAGGAGGCCCGCTGCCGCCGCTACGGCTCGGCGGCGTCGCTGGTCGCCGTCGACCTCGACGAGCTCAAGCGGGTCAACGACGCCGAGGGGCACGCGGCCGGCGACACGCTGCTGCGCCGGGCGGCGCGGGTGATCGACGCCACCAAGCGGACCACCGACGTGGTCGCCCGCCTCGGCGGCGACGAGTTCGGCGTGCTGGCGGT
>DASYRU010000507.1:0-2563 GCA_036004165.1 Actinomycetota bacterium | reverse complement strand
GCCGACGTCGCCGGCCTCGGCTGTGACTTCCTGGTCGCCGGCTGCCACAAGTGGCTGTTCGGCCCGCGCGGCACCGGGCTGGTCTGGGGCCGGCGCGAGGCCTGGGACGAGGTCACCGGGACCATCCCCTCCTTCGACCGTGGTGCCGTCGGCGCCTGGATCGGCGGCAGGGCTCCCGACGGACCCCGCGCGGCCCTGTTCGCCCCCGGCGGCTTCCACGCCTTCGAGCACCGCTGGGCGCTGGCCGAGGCGTTCGGCTTCCACCTGCAGCTCGGCAAGCGGCAGGTGGCCGAGCGCACCCGCGCGCTGGCATCCGCCTCAAGGACGGCCTTGCCGCCATCCCGGCGGTCCGCCTGGTCACCCCGCGGGCTCCGGAGCTGTCGGCCGGGATCGTCTGCCTGGACGTCGGCGACCTCGACCCCGACCAGGCCGTCGCCGGCCTTCGCCGCCAGGGCGTCCTGGCCAGTGTCACCCCCTACGCCACCCCGCATCTCCGCCTTGGGCCGAGCATCGTCACCTCCGAGGCCGACGTCGACGCCGCCGTCCGCGCCGTCCACGCCCTCGCCTGAACGGAGCACCGCTCCGGCCAGGACCGGCTAGCAGGAGGCCCAGCGGCGGACGCGCTTGAAGCGTTCGACGCGCAGGAACGCCTCCCGGACCCGCGTCCCCGACAGCCGGCCGGCCGCCACCGACCCCGCCAGGCGGTCCAGCACCGCGTCCACCCGGGTGTGGTCCGACAGCAGCAGCTGGTCCACGCCGGCGGCCAGGGCCCGCTCGGCGGCGACCGGGAGCGGCCAGGCGGCGGCGATCGCGCCCATCTCCAGGGCGTCGGAGACCACCAGCCCGTCGAAGCCGAGCCGCTTGCGCAGCAGACCGCCGATCACCGCCCGTGACAGGGTGGCCGGCGCGTGCCCGTCGAGGCCCCGGACGACCAGGTGGCCGACCATCACGGCGGGCAGGCCGGTGCGGATGGCCGCCCGGAACGGCAGCAGGTCCCAGCTGGCGAGCCGGTCAGGGGTCGCCGCGACCACCGGCAGCCGCAGGTGGGAGTCGACCGTGGTGGCGCCGTGGCCGGGGAAGTGCTTGCCGACGGTCGCCACCCCGCCGGCGGCGAGGCCGCGCATGAACGCCACCCCGGCCCGGCTCACGGTGGCCGGGTCGGCGCCGAACGAGCGGTCGCCGATGACGCCGTCCCCCCTCGCCCCGGTGACGTCCAGCACCGGCGCAAGGTCGGTGGTGATGCCAAGCGCGGCCAGGTCCCGGCCCATCGCCAGGCCGTAGCGGTAGACGCGGCCGGAGGGCAGGCGGCCGAGGCGCCTGGCGGCGGGCGCGCCGCGCACGATGCCGGCCAGCCGGGCCACCCGCAGCCCCGGCTCCTGGTCGACGGCGACCTCGAGGGGGATCTCTGCCCGTGACCGCAGCGCCCGCAGGAGCGAGCGGACCTGCCCGGCCGAGGCGACGTTGCGGCCGAACAGCAGCAGCCCGCCGACGCCCTGGTCCACCAGCCGCCGGCTGGCCGCGTTGGCGGTGGTGCCAGGGAAGCCGACCAGCAGCAGCTGGGCGAGCTGGGTCCGCAGCGGCGGGAGGTGGCAGGTCCGGCCGGCGGCGTGCGGCGGCGGCCGCGGGTTGACCTCCGGGGCGGCGACGCCGGCGCCCAGCCCGGCCGCCGCAACGGACCCGGACATGGTGGAGGGCGGGGCGGCGGGTCCGGCGCGGTGCGGCGGGTCGCATCCGGCCACGGTGCCGGCGAGGAGCAGCACCAGCAGTGTCGCCCGGCGACCGCCGCGGCTCAGACCTCGACCTCCTGGCCGTCGTCGGACCAGCGGGTGTGGAACGTGCCCGGCCGGTCCAGCCGCCGGTAGGTGTGGGCGCCGAAGAAGTCGCGCAGCCCCTGGAGGAGGTTGGCAGGGCCGCGCTCGCGCCGGTAGCCGTCGTAGTAGGCCAGCGAGGAGGCGAACGCCGGGGTGGGCACGCCCAGCTCGACCGCGGTGGCCACCACCCGGCGCCAGGCGTCCTGGGCGTCGGCGACCGCGTCCCGGAAGTACCCGGCCAGCAGCAGGTTGCGCAGCTGGGGTTCTCGTTGATAGGCGTCCTTGATGCGGTCGAGGAAGCGGGCCCTGATGATGCAGCCGCCACGCCAGATGGTGGCCAGCCCGGCCAGGTCCACACCCCAGCCGTAGGTGTCGGCGGCGACCGCGATCTGCTCGAAGCCCTGGGCGTAGGCGACGACCTTGGAGGCGTACAGCGCGGCTTGCACGTCGTCGACCAGGCGGCCGGCCGCTGCCTCCCGCAGGCGCCCGGCGGGGCCGGGGAGCACCTTGGCGGCGGCGGTGCGCTGCTCCCGCTGGGAGGAGAGCACCCTGGCGAACACCGCCTCGGTGATGCCAGTGATCGGCACCCCCAGCTCGAGGGCCGACTGGGCGGTCCAGCGGCCGGTGCCCTTCTGCTCGGCCTCGTCGAGGATGAGGTCGACCAGCGGCCGGCCGCTGGCGCGGTCGACCTGCCTGAGCACCTTGGCGGTCGTCTCCACCAGGAACGACTCCAGCTCGCCCTGGTTCCAGCG
>DASYRU010000506.1:0-6008 GCA_036004165.1 Actinomycetota bacterium | reverse complement strand
GGCGGCCGCAGGGCCAAGGGGCGCCGCGGCGGGGACCAGGACCCCGGCGCCGACAGCAGCGCCTGGCTGGCCGAGCTGGAACAGGCGGCCGCCGCGAACGACGACGAGGAGGACTGGGCCGACAAGCTGCGCGGGCGCAGGCCCGGGGACCTCGGTCCGCCCCCGGCACCGGAGCCGCCGCGCGCCTCGGCCGTCGACCCCCCCTGGAGCCCCCAGGTGGCCGAGCCGCCGTGGAGCGCCGAGCCACCGCCGCCGGCCAGGCCGGCGCCCGACCCGCGTCCCGCGGCCGACTACCGGCTGCTGGGGATGGAGCCCGACGACCGCCGCCGCCCGGCCACCGACTGGGACGTCGACTGGGGCACCCAGGACCCGCTGGCCAGACCGGCGGAGGAACAGGACCGGCCGAGCTGGGACGACCAGGGCGGTTCCGCGTGGTGGACGCCCACCCCGGCGGAGCCAGGCGACGGCTGGTCGGGGGTCGAGCCGAGCGGACGGGAGCCCGACTACCCGGCCCTGTTCGGGGAGCTGAACCGCCGCCACCCCCCATCCGACCTGGACGACCAGCGGTGGGGGCGCGCCGAACCCGAGGTGCGCCCGGAGCCAAGGCCGGAACCGGCCACCAACGGCTGGCCGTTCGAGGAGACGACCCAGAGCTGGGAGCCGAGCGACCGCTCCTTCGTCTGGCCGTCGCAGGAGCTCCCCCCGACCACGAACGGCTGGGACACGCCGTCGCCGTCATGGCTCGACGAGCCGTGGACGCCGGGGTCGGTCCCGTCCGACCAGCAGGACATCGACCAGACCGGTGCCGGCGCGCATGACGCCGACGCGGCCACCCGGCGGTGGCGGCCGGACGACCTGGTGGAGGCCGAGCCGCTCGGCCCCCTCGGCGCCGCACCGCCGGCGCCCGAGTACGCCCCCGCCCCGGACGGTTGGGAGCCGGCCACCGCCGAGGCGCCCGACGGTCGTCGCGCCCACCCGCCCGAGGGCCGGCGGGTGAGGCAGCTCGACGACCGTCCCCGCTCGTCCTGGCCGCGGGTCGTCGCCGTGATCTCCTGGATCGTGCTGCTGATGGTCATCTGCTGGTTCTACGTCTTCCCGTGGCTGGAGCGGGTGCTGCCCGAGAACTTCTGAGGTTCTGCCGGGTGGGGACGGATTGTCCAAACGGTGCACGGCAACGGATACTGCCGACCGAGTAGGCAGGGCGCGCCACGAGCGTGCTGGACGAACGAGGTGGGACCACGATGGCCGACGTCACGACGCCTTGGCTCGACAGCTACCCGCCCGGCGTCCCCGAGCACGTCGACGTGCCTGCGGCCAACCTCGCCGCCCTGCTCGACGACGCCGCGCGGGACTTCCCGCACGCGCCGGCGCTGCACTTCGAGGGGCGCACCACCTCCTACGCCCAGCTCGCCGACCAGGCATGGCGGCTGGCCACCGCCCTCGCCGGCCTGGGCGTTGGCAAGGGC
This sequence comes from Actinomycetota bacterium, assembly GCA_036004165.1. Lineage (GTDB taxonomy): Bacteria > Actinomycetota > CALGFH01 > CALGFH01 > CALGFH01 > CALGFH01. Next base: position 4,542 of record DASYRU010000506.1, on the reverse strand, counting down.
ACCCGCGTCGGGCTGATCCTGCCGAACTGCCCCCAGGCGGTGATCGCCCTGTTCGCGACGCTGCGCCTGGGCGCCACCGTGGTGCAGAACAACCCGCTCTACACCGAGCGCGAGCTCGCCCACCAGCTCGGCGACGCCGGCGTCGAGGTGGTCGTCTGCCTCGACCTCGTCTACCAGAAGGTCAAGGCGCTCCGCGGGCAGACCGCCATCCGCGAGGTGATCGTCACCTCGGTGCTCGACGAGCTGCCGGCGATCAAGCGCGCGCTTGCCCCCTACACCAAGCGGGGCAAGGCCGCGGGGGTCGCCATCGGCAGGGACGAGCCGGTCCGGCGCTGGCGGGAGGTGCTCGGGTCGGCCACGGCCAGGCTGCCGGAGGCCGCCGTCGACCCCGACCGCGACCTCGCCCTGTTGCAGTACACCGGCGGCACCACCGGCATCTCCAAGGGGGTCATGCTCAGCCACGCCAACCTGCGCGCCAACGTCGAGCAGGTACGCGCCTGGTTCCCCGACGCCGACCCGGGCCGCGAGGTGATGATGGCCGCGCTGCCCTTCTTCCACGTCTATGGGCTGACCGTCTGCCTGCTGCTGGGCGTCCGCCTCGGCGCCGCCCTGGTGCTGCTGCCACGCTTCAACCTGGACGGCGTGCTGGCGGCGATCGACCGCTTCCGGCCGACCCTGTTCCCTGGCGTGCCGACGATGTACGTGGCGATCAACAACGCGGTCGAGAAGGGCGGCCACGACCTGTCGAGCATCAAGGCCTGCCTGTCCGGTGCGGCCCCCCTGCCGATGGAGGTCGCCGAGCGCTTCGAGCGCTTCTCCGGCGGGCGCCTGGTCGAGGGCTACGGCCTCTCCGAGTCCTCACCGGTGGCGATCGCCAACCCGATCTACGGCAAGCGCAAGGCCGGCACCATCGGCATGCCGCTGCCGGACACGGTCGCCCGGGTCGCCGACCCGGCCGACCCGGCCAGGACCCTGCCGGTGGGGGAGGCGGGCGAGCTGGCGATCGCCGGCCCCCAAGTGATGCTGGGCTACTGGAACCGGCCGGAGGAGACGGCCGAGGTGCTGCGGGACGGCTGGCTGCTCACCGGGGACATGGCCGTGATGGACGAGGAGGGTTACTTCGCGATCGTCGACCGCAAGAAGGACCTGATCATCGCCGGCGGCTACAACGTCTACCCGCGCGAGGTGGAGGAGGTGCTCTCCGAGCACCCGAAGATCCTCGAGGTTGCGGTGTCCGGGGTGCCGGACGCCTACCGGGGCGAGATCGTCAAGGCGTTCGTGGTGCTGCGGACGGGCGAGCAGGCCACCACCGAGGAGATCCGCGAGTTCGCCAAGGCGCGGCTGGCCGCCTACAAGGTCCCGCGGGCGGTCGAGTTCCGCGACGAGCTGCCCAAGACGCTGATCGGCAAGGTCCTGCGGCGCGCCCTGGTCGAAGAGGAGCGCGCCAAGGCCAAGGCGGAGGCGGAGGCGGCCGCCGGTGAGCAGTGAGCGGCCCGGCCTCGGCCGCCGGATCCTGGTGATCGACAACTACGACTCGTTCGTCTTCAACCTGGTGCAGTACCTGGGGGAGCTGGGAGCGGAGACGGTCGTGTGGCGCAACGACGCCGGCACCGTGGCCGACGTGCGCGCGCTCGGCCCGGACGGGGTGCTGATCTCGCCGGGGCCCGGCCACCCGCGCGACGCCCGGCTGTCGGTCGACGTGGTCAGGGAGCTGGGGGCCGGCCTGCCCGTGCTCGGGGTGTGCCTCGGCCACCAGGTGATCGGGCACGTCCACGGGGCCAGGGTGGGCCGCGCCCCCGAGCTGGTCCACGGCAAGACCTCGCCGGTGTTCCACCGGGAAGCCGGGGTGCTCGCCGGCCTGCCCGTTCCCTTCGCCGCCACCCGCTACCACTCGCTGCTGGTCGAGCGCGCCGGCCTCCCCGCCGAGCTGGAGGTCACCGGGGAGACCGCCGAGGGGCTGGTGATGGCCCTGCGCCACCGCCGCCACCCGGTCGAGGGCGTCCAGTTCCACCCGGAGTCGATCCTCACCGACGGCGGCCACCAGCTCCTCGGCAACTGGCTCACCAGCCTGCAGGCCCGCTCGGCCGCCTAGTCAGGTCGTCGGCGGCGTGGTGGTGGTGGTCGTGGTGGTCGTCGACGTGCTGGTCGTGGTGGAGGTGCTGGTGGTGGTCGTCTGCTCGGTGGTGGTGGGCGCCTCGGTGGTGGTGGGCGCCTCGGTGGTGGTCGGCGCGGCGGTGGTGGCCGGCGCCACGGTGGTCGCTGCCGGCGTCTCCGGGCCGGTCAGGGCCCTGGTGATGAGGAAGGCGGCAACGCCGACCAGCACCAGGGCGAGCAGGCTGACCACCACCCAGCCGACCGAGATGCGCCGCCGCTCCTCCGGCTCGGCGTAGCGGCTGGTCCGGTCGGCGGGTATACCGCCGAGCATCGCGGTCTGGTCGGCGGGGGCCGGACGGCCGGGGAGCGCCTGGGTGGCGGCGGCGGCGTTCAGCAGCGGGGTGGCCAGCACCGGCTGGCCGCTGCGGAACCGCTCCAGGTCGGCGCGGAACTCGGCCGCCGTCTGGTAGCGGTTGTCCGGCAGCTTGGCCATCGCCTTCAGGCAGATGGCCTCGAGCGGCACCGGCACGTCCGGGTTCAGCATCCGTGGTGGGGTGGGATCCTCGCGCACGTGCCGGTAGGCGATCGCCACCGGCGAGGCGCCGGTGAACGGCACCGTCCCGGTCAGCATCTCGTACAGGCAGCAGCCGAGCGAGTACAGGTCGGTGCGGAAGTCGACCGGCTGTCCCTGCGCCTGCTCCGGGGAGATGTACTGGGCGGTCCCCACCACCGCCGCCGTCTGGGTGATGGTCTCCGAGGTGGTCGCCCTGGCGATCCCGAAGTCCATCACCTTGACCTTGCCCTCGGGGGTCAGCATCACGTTGCCTGGCTTGATGTCCCGGTGGATCAGGCCGCGGGCGTGGGCGGCGACCAGCGCGCCGCAGACGTCGGCGCAGAGCTCCGCGGCCCGGTCGGGGAAGAGCGGCCCCTCCTGGCGGATCACGTCCTTGAGGGTGCGGCCCTCCACGTACTCCATGACGATGAAGTGGGTGCCGTCCTCAGAGCCGGTGTCGTAGACCCCGACGATGTTGGGGTGGCTGAGGCTGGCCGCGGCCTGCGCCTCCCGCTTGAAGCGGAGCAGGAAGCTCGGGTCGCGCACGAACTGGGCCTGCAGGACCTTGATCGCCACCCGGCGGGCGAGCAGCCGGTCGCGGCCCTCGAAGACCTCGGCCATGCCGCCGGCGCCGAGCAGCCGGCCGACCTCGTACCGATCGAGCAGCACCTGCGGAGTGGTGGCATCCATAGTGGGGCAGGAGCTTATACGTCCTGGTATGTGCTTGTGCGCGCGGCCCTCGATCCGGTGGGGAGCTCCGGCTCCCCACCGCCACCCAGAGGCGTCTGCGCCATGGTCAGGGCCGGCACGAGGTCCGGTGGCTAGCCGCCGATGGCCCGCTCAAGGAGGTCGCTGACCAGCTTGGGGTTGGCCCGGCCCCGGGTCTCGCGCATGACCTGACCGACCAGCGCGCCGAGCACGCCCCGCTTGCCCCCCCGGAACTTGTCGGCAAGGTCGGGGTTGGCGGCCACCACCCGCTTCACCACCGCCTCCAGCTCGCCGGTGTCGGAGATCTGGGCCAGGCCCTTGCGCTCCACGATGGTGGTCGGCGACGCCTCGGAGCCGAACATCTCGGCCAGCACGTCCTTGGCCGCGGTGGCCGACACGGTGCCGGCGGTGACCAGATCAAGCAGCTGACCCAGCCGCTCCGGCCCGACCGGGTTGGAGGCCATGGTCTGCCCGAACTCGCGCAGGTTGTGCTGGAGCTCCCCCATCACCCACCCGGCGACCACCTTCGGGTCCCTGCCCTCGCTGACCGCCTGGAAATAGGCGAGGACCTCGGGATCGCGGACCAGCCAGCCGACCTCCTTGGCGGGCAGGCCGGTCGCCTCGGCCAGCCGCGCCCGGCGCTCGGCCGGCAGCTCGGGCAGGTCGGCCCGGAGCCGGTCGACCCAGCCGGCGGTGGCCTCGATCGGGACCAGGTCGGGCTCGGGGAAATACCGGTAGTCGGTGGCGAACTCCTTGGACCGCATCGGCTCGGTCCGCCCGGCGCCCTCGTCCCAGTGGCGGGTCTCCTGGGCCAGCTCGCCGCCGCCGGCCAGCACCCGCCGCTGCCGCTCGGCCTCGTACCCGACCGCCCGGTACAGGCTGCGCAGCGAGTTCAGGTTCTTCAGCTCCACCTTGGTGCCGAACTCGGCGTGACCGACCGGCCGGATCGAGATGTTCACGTCGAAGCGCATGGAGCCCTCTTCGAGCTTCACGTCCGAGACCCCCAGGGAGGCGAGCACCGCCCGCAGCTCCTCGGCGTAGGCGCGGGCCTCGTCGGCGCTGCGCATGTCGGGCTCGGAGACGATCTCCACCAGGGGGATGCCCGCCCGGTTGTAGTCGACCAGCGAGTACTCCGCCCCGTGGATGCGGCCGGTCGCGCCGACGTGCAGCGTCTTGCCGGTGTCCTC
>DASYRU010000505.1:0-5243 GCA_036004165.1 Actinomycetota bacterium | reverse complement strand
GCCGCGGAAGCGGTTGGTGATCGGCAGGCGGCGGTCCTTGCCGAACGAGCGGCCGGTGATCTTCGGCCCCGGCGGCGCCTGGCGGCGCTTGTACTCCGCGCCGTCGACCAGCTTGACGACCCGCTCGACGGTCTCCCGGTCGAAGCCCCTGGCGACCAGCTCGTCGACGCTGGCGTCGTCTTCGATGTAGGCGTCGAGGATCGGGTCGAGCAGGTCGTAGGGGGGCAGGGAGTCGGTGTCGAGCTGGCCGGGCCGCAGCTCGGCGGTCGGCGGCTTGTCCAGCACCGGCTGGGGGATCACCACGCCGGCCTCGTTGCGCCAGCGCGCCAGGCGGTAGACCAGCGTCTTCGGCACGTCGCGGATCACCGCGAAGCCGCCGGCCATGTCGCCGTACAGGGTGGCGTAGCCGACCGCCAGCTCGGACTTGTTGCCGGTGGTCAGCACCAGGCTGCCGAGCTTGTTGGAGAGGCTCATCAGCAGGGTGCCGCGCGCTCTGGCCTGCAGGTTCTCCTCGGCGACGCCGGGTTCGGTGCCGGCGAACGGCTCCTTCAGGACCGACAGGAACGCCTCGACCGGCTCGGCGATCGGCAGGGTCAGCAGCTCGATCCCGAGGCTGCGGGCCAGCGCCTTGGCGTCGCGGAGGCTCCCCTCGGAGGAGTACTCGGACGGCATCGCCACCCCGGTGACCCGTTCCCGGCCGAGCGCGTCGGCGGCGATCGTGGCCACCAGGCTGGAGTCGATCCCGCCGGAGAGGCCGACCAGCACCCGCCGGAAGCCGTTCTTGGCGACGTAGTCGCGGGTCGCGGTGACCAGCGCGCGGTAGACCGCCTCCTCGGTCTGCAACGGCGCGGCGACCGCCGGCTCAAGCGGCGGCCCCGGGTCGGGCAGCCGGTCCAGGACCCGGACGCGGCGCACCGGCAGTGCCGGGTGCGGGTCGGCGGCCGGGGTCCGGCGCGGCCGGTCGGCCAGGCGGGCGGTGGCGCCCTCCTCGAGGGTGAGGTCCACCACCAGCAGCTCCTCGGTGAACGCCCCGGCCTGGGCGAGCAGGCGGCCCTGCGGGTCGAACCAGGCGCTCTGCCCGTCGTAGACCAGCTCGTCCTGCCCGCCGACCAGGTGGACGTAGAACACGTGGACGCCGTGGTCGGCGGCGCGGGTGGACAGCATCGGCATCAGCCGGTCGGCCTTCTCCATCCGGTAGGGGGAGGCGTTGAGGCTCACCACCACCTCGGCCCCGGCGGCCGCGGCGGGCGCCACCGGGCCCCACGGGAACCACAGGTCCTCGCAGATCGTCACCGCCACCTCGACGGCCCCGAAGCCGGCCAGCAGCACCTCGCCGCCGGCCACGAAGTAGCGCTCCTCGTCGAAGACGCCGTAGTTGGGCAGCAGCACCTTGTGGTAGCTGGCCAGCAGCCGGCCACGGTGGCAGAGGGCGGCGGCGTCGGCCGGGCCGGCGTGGGTCGGCTCGACGTAGCCGACCAGGGCGGCGCACTCGCCGACCTGGGCGGCCACCTGCTCGGCGGCGGCCCGGCTGGCGGCCAGGAACGACGGCTTGAAGACGAGGTCCTCGGGAGGGTAGCCGGTGATCGCGAGCTCGGGGAAGACGGCCAGGTGGGCGCCGCGCCCGGCGGCCTCCCCGTAGGCGGCCAGGATGCGCTCGACGTTGCCGTCGATGTCGCCGACGACCGGGTTGATCTGCGCCCCGGCCAGCCGCAGCCGCTCCATGCCGCCACGATAGCGCGGGTCGGGGACTCCCGCCCCATAGCCTGTTAGCATCGCCAGCGTCATGGACAAGCAGCAGGACTACGTGCTGCGGACGGTCGAGGAGCGCGACGTCCGCTTCATCCGCCTGTGGTTCACCGACGTGCTCGGCTTCCTCAAGTCCTTCGCCATCACCCCGGCGGAGCTGGAGGACGCCTTCGAGCGGGGGATGGACTTCGACGGCTCGGCGGTGGAGGGCTACGCCCGCATCCAGGAGGCCGACATGGTGGCCAAACCGGACCCGAGCACCTTCCAGGTGCTGCCCGGGCGCAGCCAGGACGGCGGCGTGGCCAGGATGTTCTGCGACGTGCTCACCACCGAGGGCGAGCCGTTCGACGGCGACCCGCGCTGGGTGCTGCGGCGCAACCTGGAGCGGGCGGCGGGCCGCGGCTTCACCGTCTACGTCATGCCGGAGATGGAGTTCTTCCTGTTCGCCGACGCCGAGTCGACCCGGCCGCTGGACACCGGCTCCTACTTCGACCAGACCGCGCTCGACCTGTCCCAGGACTTCCGCCGCATCGCCATCGCCATGCTGGAGCGCATGGGCATCTCGGTGATGCAGTCCCACCACGAGATCGCCCCCAGCCAGCACGAGATCGACCTGCGCGAGGCCGACGCGCTGACCATGGCCGACAACGTGATGAGCTGCCGGCTGGTGGTCAAGGAGGCCGCCCTGGAGCAGGGGCTGCACGCCACCTTCATGCCCAAGCCGCTGGAGGGGGTCGCCGGGTCGGGGATGGACACCCACCTGTCGCTGTACGAGGGCGACCGCAACGCCTTCTACGACCCCGGCCAGGAGGCCAACCTCTCCAAGGTCGGCCGCAGCTTCATCGCCGGGCTGCTGACGCACGCCCACGAGTACACCGCCGTCACCAACCAGTGGATCAACTCCTACAAGCGGCTGGTGCCCGGCTACGACGCCCCCACCCACGTCTGCTGGGCGCAGCGCAACCGCTCGGCGATGGTGCGGGCCGGCGGCTACCGCTCCGAACGGGTCGATGTCGAGGTCCGCTCGCCCGACCCGGCCGCCAACCCCTACCTGGCGTTCGCGGTGCTGCTGGCCGCCGGCATGAAGGGCGTCGAGGAGGAGTACGAGCTGCCCCCTGAGGCAGGCGACAGCATCCAGGACATGACCGACGCCGAGCGGCTGGCGGCCGGCATCCGGCCGCTGCCGGTCGACCTGCACGAGGCGCTCACCGCCATGGAACGGTCCGAGCTGGTCGCCGAGGCGCTCGGCGAGCACGTCTTCGAGTACTTCCTCCGCAACAAGCACCGCGATTGGGACAGCTACCAGCGCTACGTCTCTCCGTTCGAGCGCGAGCGCTACCTGGCCCTGCTGTAGAGCGCGCTGCGGTGACCGCGTCGCAGCCCGCCCCGCCGCTGTCGGCCCTGGCACGGCTCGGCTTCGAGCAACCGGAGGCGGTCAGGGTCGACCTGGAGCGGCTGGGCGCCTGGCCGCCTGCCGCCGCCCCTGGCGGGCGCCGGCTGCTCAGGGAGCTCGCGGCCAGCGCCGCGCCCGGGCTGGCCGCCCGCTCGCTCGCCAGGATCGCCGAGGCCCACCCCGACCCGGACGGTTTCGCGGCCCTGCTGCGCCGCCGGCCCGGCTTCCGCCGCCGTCTGGTCGCCCTGGTCGCGGCCAGCCGCTCGCTCGGCGCCTGGCTGGCCGCCCACCCCGAGGAGGCGGACCGCCTCGCCGACGGCCGCCACGTCGCCAGGCCGCGACCCAGGCGGGAGCTGGCGGCGGAGGCGGTCGCGACCGTCGCCGGCCAGGCCCACCCCGGGCGGGCATGGGAGGAGCTGCGCCGCTTCAAGCGCCGCGAGCTGCTGCGGGTGGCCGTGCGCGACCTGGCCGGCAGGGTGGCGGTGGAGCAGGTCGGCGTGGAGCTGGCCGCCCTGGCCGAGGCCTGCCTGGAGGCGGCACTGGTGCTGGCGGCCGGCGAGGCCGGCGTGCGGCTGGCCGGGGCCGGGGAGCCGCCCGGGCAGCCGCCGGCGCTGCGGCTGACGGTGCTCGGCATGGGCAAGCTGGGCGGCGGCGAGCTGAACTACGTCTCCGACATCGACGTGCTGTTCTGCCACGAGCCGGCCGGGGAGACAGGGCCGGAGGCGGCGGGCCCGGCCGCCGAGCGGGTCGCCAGGGGGGTGCTGCAGGGACTGTCGGCGGTGACCGCGGAGGGGACCTGCTACCGGGTCGACGCCAACCTCCGCCCGGAGGGCCGCAACGGGCCGCTGTCGCGGACGCTCGGCAGCTACCTGGCCTACTGGGACCGCTGGGTGCGGCCATGGGAGCTGCAGGCGCTGATCAAGGTGCGGCCGGTGGCGGGCGACCCGGAGCTGGCGCGGCGGTTCCGCGCCGAGGCGGCCGCCCGCGTCTACCCCGAACGGCTCGACCCCGCTGCGGTCGCCGAGATCCGCCACCTGAAGGCACGCGCGGAGGCGTCCTCCCAGGCCAGGGCGGGCGGCGACCGCCAGGTCAAGCTCGGCCCCGGAGGGTTGCGCGACGTCGAGTTCGCCGTCCAGCTGCTGCAACTGGTGCACGGCCGCCACGACCCCGGCCTGCGCGCCGGCGCCACGCTGGTCGCACTGCAGCGGCTCACCGCCGCCGGCTTCGTCGGCCGCGCCGACGCCGCCCAGCTCGCCGACGCCTACCGGTTCCTGCGGACGGTCGAGCACCGCCTGCAGCTCGCCCAGGAGCGCCGCACCCACACCATCCCGGCCGACCCGGCCGCGCGGCGCTGGCTGGCCGCGACCATGGGCTACCGCGACGGGCCACGGGCCAGCGGCGTCGAGGACTTCGAGGCCGACCGGCGCCGCCACGCGGCCGCCGTCCGCGGCCTGCACGCCAAGCTGTTCTACCGGCCGCTGCTGGAGGCGTTCGGCGCCGTGCCCGCCGGGCTCGAGCCGGAGGGGGCGGCCGAGCGGCTGGCCGCCCTCGGCTTCGCCAACCCCGACCGGGCCATGGCCCATCTGCGCGCCCTGACCGCCGGGTTGTCCCGGCGGGCGACCGTGCTGCGGGCGATGCTGCCGGTCATGCTGCCGTGGCTTGCCGAGGCGCCCGATCCCGACGGCGGGCTGTCGGCGTTGCGGGTGGTCGCCGAACGGCTCGGCGACCGCGCGGCCCTGCTCGGCATGCTCCGCGACAACCCGGCCACCGCGGAGCTGCTCTGCACCGTGCTCGGCGCCTCACGGCTGCTCGGCGACCTGCTCGCCCGCCATCCCGAGCTGCTCACCGCCATGGCCGACGAGCACGGCCTCGCCGCGCCGCGGCCGGTGGAGGACCTGGTAGCGGAGGCGAGCGCGATCGTGGGCCGCCACCACGGCGCGGCGGCGGCGTGGGACGGGCTGCGGCGGTTCAAGCGGCGTGAGCTGGTGCGGGTCGCGGTCCGCGACCTGACCGGCCGGGTCGGCGTCCAGGAGGTCGGCGCGGAGCTGGCGGACCTCGCCGAGGCGTGCCTGGAAGCCGGCCTCCAGGTCGCCGCCCGCACCGT
>DASYRU010000504.1:0-2805 GCA_036004165.1 Actinomycetota bacterium | reverse complement strand
TTGCCGCCCCGCGGGGACCCGCCGAGGATGGCGGCCGGGTCGACCACCACCACGGCGTCGAACTCCAGCCCCTTGGCCTCGGCGACCGGCAGCACCGCGATCGGCGCGTCGAGCACCGACGGGCCCTGCCCGGCGGCGGCCGCCGGCAGCGCGGCGGTGAGCAGCCGGCCCAGCTCCTCCAGCCGCGCGGCGGGAACCAGCACCGCCAGCGTGCCGTCGCCGACGGCGGCCGCCTCGGCGGCGATCACCTCGGGCAGCCCGGCTCCGTCGAGCCGCCGGCGCCACGGTGCCGTGCCGGCCTCGCGGACCGACCTGGGTGGCCGCAGCTCCGGGGCGACGGCGGCGAGCACGTCGGCGGCGACCTCCATGATCTCGGCCGGGGTGCGGTAGTTCACGGTCAGCTGCTCGGCCCGCCAGCGGCCGGGCGCCAGCGGGTCGAAGGTCTGCGACCAGGACCTGGCGCCCCACGGCACCCCCGTCTGCGCCACGTCGCCCACCACCGTCATCGAGCGGCTGGGGCAGCGCCGCAGCAGCATCCGCCAGGCCATCGCGGACAGCTCCTGGGCCTCGTCGACGATCACGTGCCCGAAGGCCCACGTCCGGTCCTGGCGGGCCCGCTCGGCGATCGTCTCGCCCACCGTCTGGCGCCAGCGCTCGGCGAGGACCGCCGGGTCGAGCAGGTCGGTGGTGTCGGGGGCGTAGCGTGCCGCGTCCCCGATGGTCGCGCCGGCCAGGACCTCGCCGGCGTAGTCCAGCTCGCGCTGCTCCTGCTCGGCGCGGCGGGCGGCGGCGCGCCTGGCGGCCCGCTGGTCCTCGCCGAGCAGCGTGGCGGCCTCGTCCAGCAGCGGCACGTCCGCCGCCGTCCAGCGGCCGCCGCCGTCCCCGGCCGCCGGCCGCAGCAGCAGCGCCCGCTCGGCCGGGTCCAGGTCGGGCGCCGCCGCCTGCAGCCGCTCCGGCGAGGTGAACAGGCCGGTGAGCAGCTGCTGCGGCGTCAGGGTCGGCCACAGGCCCTCAAGCATCGCGCGCACCGCCGGATCGGCGTGCAGCTCGGCGCGGATCCCGGCCAGCTCCTCCTCGGACGGGTCGCCGTCGACCAGCCCGGTGCCGAACAGCTCGGCGGGCTCCGGCTCGGCGGGCGCCGGGCCGAGCAGCTCGTCCGGCCCGATGCTCTCCAGCCACTCCTCCTCCAGCCTCGGGTCCACCAGCCCTTGGTTGATGCGGTCGGCCACCTGCCGGGCGAGCGCGTCCAGCAACTCGTCCACGAACACCTCGCGGGCGCGGTTGTGGGGTCCGCCGCTCTCCCGCGCCCGCCGCCCGGCCTGCTCGCAGGTGCGCGGGTCCAGCTGCAACTGGTAGCCGCCGACGGGCAGCTCGAGGGTGGCGGCGGGCACGCGCTGGCGGTCCCGGACCGCCGCGGCCAGCACCCCGGTCATGCGCGCGTCGCCCTTGAGCGCGGCAGCCGCGAGCGTTTCCCTGCCGGTGGCGGCCACGCCCGGGTAGAGCCCCGCGACGGTGGACAGCAGCACGTCGGTCTCGCCGAGCGAGGGCAGCACCTGCTCGATGTAGCGGAGGAAGGTGGGGTTCGGCCCCACCACCAGCACCCCCCGCCCCGCCAGCCGTTCGCGGTGGGTGTACAGCAGGTAGGCGGCGCGGTGCAGCGCGACGGCGGTCTTGCCGGTGCCCGGCCCCCCCTGGACCACCAGGATCCCTGGCAGGTCGGCGCGGATGACGCGGTCCTGCTCGGCCTGGATGGTGGCGACGATGCTGGTCATGCGGCCGGTGCGGCTGGCCGCAAGGGCGGCCAGCAGCGCCGCCTCGCCGCCGAGGCCGCCGCGCTCGGCGTCGCTGAGGGCGTCCAGGTCGAGCACGTCGTCGTCGATGCCCACCACCACGCGCGCCCTGGTCCGCAGGTGCCGGCGGCGCACCACGTCGCCGGGAGCTGCCGGGGTGGCGCGGTAGAACGGCCGCGCCGCGGGCGCGCGCCAGTCGACCAGCAAGGGCTCGTGGTCGTCGTCGAGCAGCCCGATGCGGCCGACGTACACGCGGCTGCCGTCGCGCCGGTCCAGCCGGCCGAAGCAGAGCCCGTCCTCGACCGCGGACAGCTGCGCGAGCCGGTCGGCGAGCCGCCCGACCAGCGCGTCGCGGTCCAGCCGCGCCTGACGGTTGCCGCCGCCGTCGTGCCGCAGCGCCCGCTCCAGCCGCCGGCGGGTCTGCTCGCGCAGGGCGTCCACCCGGCGGTACAGCATCGACAGGTAGGCCTGCTCCTGCTCGACCTGGCCGTCGCTCACAAAGGGCCTCCCAGGTGCTCGTCACGGTCGGCGGGCTTGACAGCGGCCATCCTTGGCTCTAGCATTTTCTGCAGCGGATGCGTCCGTCTTTTTGTTGTGCCTGCTATCGGATCGCCAACCATAGCAGAGCCCGCTCCGCGCCGCCAGCCGAACCCGCTCGCCCTGCCGGGCGCCTCCCAGGCAATTCCCAGGGGCCTCTCGCCGTCGTCGAAGGTTCGTGCCCGAGGCTGGCCGCAGTGATCGCCAACTGACGGAGACGGCCCCCATGCCCGCGACGCTGCACCGACCACCCGCCACCCTGCCCCCTGATTCCGCCCCGCGTCCGGCACGCGGCTCGGCCGCCGCGCGGCTGCTGCGCGGCCACGCCGACGACCCCGGCTGGGTGCGGCCGTCGCTGCTCGGCCTGCTGGCCGCCACCGCGCTGCTCTACCTGTGGGGGCTGGGAGCCTCCGGCTGGGCCAACGCCTACTACAGCGCGGCCGTGCAGGCCGGGTCGGTGAGCTGGAAGGCGTTCTTC
>DASYRU010000503.1:0-3492 GCA_036004165.1 Actinomycetota bacterium | reverse complement strand
GCGCGTTCCCGGGCCAGGCGGATCATCAGCTGCCCGACGTCCTCGCGGTCGCCGACCCCGTCGAAGACCTCCCGCGCCTCCTGGAGGGCCGATACCGCGGCGTGGTGCTGGCCGCGGGCGGCGCTCAGGTCGGCGAGCTCGACCAGCACCTGACCGACCCCCCACCGCTCGCCCAGCTCCCGGAACCCCGCCAGCCCGAGGTCGAACTCCGCCTCGGCCTGGCCGACCTCGCCCAGGTTGATCAGCAGCCCGCCGGCCAGCGAGTGCGCCATCGCCCGCGCCCACGGGTCCGGATGGTCGTACAGCCTGCGCGCCCAGGCCAGCGCGCCGGCGTCGTCGTTGCGGAACATCGCCGCCACCCCGGGCAGGATCGCGACCATGGGATGGTCGATGTACGGCTCGTCAAGGTGCGACCGGCGCATGATCTCCATGGCCTGGTCGATGTGCTCGAGCGAGCGGCTGTAGTCCAGCCCGCCGCTGATCGCGATGACCGCCCGGATGAACAGCGCCCCGGCGCGCACCACCGGCGGCGCCGATCCGGGCAGCGCCAGCGCCTTGGCCGTCCACTCGCCGGCCTCGGCGCGGGCGCTGCGCAGGATCCAGTACCAGCCGAGGGCGGCGACCAGCCGCAGCGCCAGCGCGGCGTCGCCGCTGTCGACCGCGAACCGCAGCGCCGCATGGAGGTTGTCGCGCTCGGCGGCCAGCCGGGCGATCCAGACGAGCTGGTCGCGGCGGCGGAGCTGCGGCTCGGCCCGCTCGGCGAACTCCAGGAAGTACCCGGCGTGGGCGCGCCGCAGCGCCTGATCCTCGCCGGCCTGGTTGCGCCGTTCCTGGCCGTAGGCGCGGACCGTCTCCAGCATCGCGTAGCGGGTCTCCCCGGAGCCGGCATCCTCCTCGGCCACCACCAGCGACTTGTCCACCAGCCCGGCCAGCAGGTAGAGCACCTCGTCGGCGGCCGGTCCGTCCAGGCCCGGCCCGGCGCAGACCCGTTCGACCGCCTCCAGCGTCGCGCCGCCGGAGAAGACCGACAGCCGGCGCAGCAGGATCCGCTCGGCGTCGCCGAGCAGCTCCCAGCTCCAGTCGATCACCGCACGAAGGGTCTGGTGCCGGGGCAGCAGCGGCGGTCCGCCGTCGGCGAGCAGCCGGAAGCGGTCGTCGAGCCGGCCCGCGATCTGCTCTGGGGAGAGCGCGCGCAGCCGGGCGGCGGCGAGCTCGATCGCCAGCGGCATGCCGTCCAGCGCGCGGCAGATCCGCAGGACCGGGCCGACCGTCGCCTCGTCGACCGCGAACGCGGGCCGCGCGGCGGCGCCGCGGTCGGCGAACAGCCGCACCGCCGGGTAGCCAAGCGCGACGGTGGGCGCAACCTCCCGGTCCGGCATCGCCAGCGGCCCCACCGGATGCAGCACCTCCCCGGTGATCCCGAGCGGCTCCCGGCTGGTGGCCAGCACCCGCAGCGCGGGGCAGTGGGCGAGCAGCCGGTCGACCAGCGCGGCGACGTCGGCGACCAGATGCTCGCAGTTGTCCATGACCAGCAGCAGCCGCTTGTCGCCGACCGCCTCCAGCAGCCGCTCGCCCGGCGGCACCGCAGTGGCGCCGAGCGGGGCGAGCAGCCCCAGCTCGCGCGCCCCGAACAGCGACAGCAGCGCCTGCGGCAGGTCGGCCGGGTCGAGCACGGACCCCAGCTCGACGATCCAGACGCCGTCGGGCATGCGGCCGAGCATGCGCGCCGCGGCTTCGCCGGCCAGGCGGGTCTTGCCGGCGCCGCCCGGCCCGGTGAGGGTGACCAGCCGGGCGTCGGCGAGGACGCCGGTGATGCGGGCGAGGTCGTCGGCGCGGCCGACGAAGCTGGTGATCTGCGCGCGCAGGTTGGTGCGGGCGGGCGCGCGGCGTTCAGGCCCGGACGGAGGCTGGGCGGGTTCCGCCGCGGGCGGGACGGTCTCGCCGCGCAGCACGCCGACGTGGACCGCCTTCAGCTCCTCCGACGGGTCGATCCCGAGCTCCTCGGCCAGCCGCGCACGGAGCCGCTCGTAGGCTGCCAGGGCGTCGGCCTGCCTGCCGGCCAGCGAGAGGGCCCGCATGAGCTGGCCGCCGAGCCGCTCCCGCAGCGGATGGGCGGCGACCAGCTCCTCCAGCTCGGCGACCAGCGTCTCGGCGCCGCCGGCGGCCAGGTCGGCGTCGATCCGGTCCTCCAGCGCGCCGAGGCGCAGCTCCTCCAGCCGGGCGATCGCTGGCCCCGCGAAGCCGGCGGCGGCCGCGTCGGCCAGCGCCGGTCCCCGCCACAGCCCGAGCGCCTCCCGCAGCGTGCTGCCGGCCTGCCACGGGTCGCGGCGCAGGTCGTCCCTGCCGGCCCTGGCCAGGGTCTCGAAGCGGACGGCGTCCACGGCGTCGGGGTCGAGTGCCAGCCGGTAGCCGGCCGGGTGGGACTCGACCACGTCCGGCAGCAGGCGGCGCAGGCGGGAGACCAGCGACTGCAGCGCGTTGGCGGCCTTGGCCGGCGGGTCCTCGCCCCAGACCGCGTCGACCAGCTGGTCGACCAGCACCACCCGGTCGGGGTCGAGCGCCAGCCGGATCAGCAGGGTGCGCAGCCGCGCCCCGACGACCTCGACGGGCTCGCCGAAGCCGACCCGCACCTCCAGCGGGCCCAGGATGCCGATCCGCACGTCGCTGGCCACGCCGCCATTCTGCCGCTCTTCACGCCGGCGGTCGGTCCGCCGGCGGTCCGTCCGCCGACGGTTCGTCCGCCGGCGCCTCGGTCCGCAGCCGCGGCAGCGCCTCCGGGTGCTGGCGTTGCAGCCAGGCCAGCAGCTTCTCGCGGACCTCGCATCGCAGGTCCCAGGTGTTCGGCGCGCTGTCGGCGCTGACCAGGGCGCGCAGCACCATGGTCTTCTCGGTCGCGTCGACCACCTGCAGCACCGAGGTCTGGCCGTTCCACAGCGCCGAGGCCTTCAGGACCCGGTCGAGCTCGGCACGCACCTCCTCGACCGGGGTCGCATAGTCGACGTACAGGATGACCGCGCCGACGATGTCGGAGGAGTAGCGCGTCCAGTTCTCGATCGGCTGCTCGACAAAGTAGCTGGACGGCAGCACCAGCCGGCGGCGGTCCCAGATCCGCACTACCACGTAGGTGAGGGTGATCTCCTCGATGTTGCCCCACTCGCCCTCGACGACCACGGCGTCGTCAAGGCGGATCGGCTCGGCGAAGGCGATCTGCAGGCCGGCGATGAAGTTGCCGACGGTGGAGCGGGCGGCCACCCCGGCGATGATCCCGGCGATCCCCGCGGAGGCGAGCAGGCTCGCCCCGAGCGCGCGCCCCTGCGGGAAGGTCAGCAGCATGGCGGCGAGGGCCACCACCGTGATGGCGACCACCACCACCCGGCCGAGCACCCGCACCTGCGTGCGGGCCCGGCGGGCGCGCAGGTTGTCGGGCACGTCCACGTCGTAGCGGCGCATGAGCGCGTCCTCGGCCACCCGCACCACCCGCACCGCCAGCCA
>DASYRU010000502.1:0-7296 GCA_036004165.1 Actinomycetota bacterium | reverse complement strand
TCCGCAGCGAGAGCGCGGCCGGCGGCGGCGGGGTCCTGGAGGCCACCGCGGTGCGGATCCGCTTCGCCGCCGCGAGCTGACCGCGCGGGCGGCGCCCGACCTCTTGACTTGACTGAGTGCTCACTCATACTCTGCCGGACGACATGAATGAGCACTCACTCAGGGTCAGGGACCGGGACGAGACC
Source organism: Actinomycetota bacterium (assembly GCA_036004165.1). Taxonomy (GTDB): domain Bacteria; phylum Actinomycetota; class CALGFH01; order CALGFH01; family CALGFH01; genus CALGFH01. The sequence continues at coordinate 7,111 of DASYRU010000502.1, read as the reverse complement.
CGCCGCCGGCTGGTCGCCGCGGCCGAGCGGGTCCTGCGGGCCAAGGGGCTGGCACGGGCGACCACCAGGGAGATCGCCCGCGAGGCCGGGCTCGCCGAGGGCACCCTGTACCTGCACTTCGCCGACAAGCTGGACCTGATCCGGGCCGTGCAGGAAAAGCTCCTGCCCCCCTTCATCGAGCTGCTCCTGCAGCTCCCCGGCAGGGCCGGCACCCGCACGGTCGAGGCCAACCTCACCGAGGTCGCCGAGCAGGCGCTGGTCCTGCACCGCGACCTGCTGCTGGTCGGCTCCGGGCTGTTCGCCGACCCCGAGCTGCTCGAACGCTTCCGGGTGCGGATGCGGGAGCTCGGCGGCGGGCCGCACAAGGCCTACGGGCCGATCGTCGCCTACCTGGAGGCCGAGCGCGCCCTCGGGCGGGTGGACGCCGGCGCCGACCTGGTCGCCGTCGGCGTCCTGCTGCTCGGCGGCTGCCAGCAGCTGGTCTTCATCGAGCAGCTCTCCGGCCCCGAGGTGACCCCGCTCCGCGACCGTCCCAGCCCGGCCGCCGCGCTGGTCCGGGCGCTGCTGGCCGGGCTCGCCCCGACGCGACCATCGCACCCCGACGACATGGACCTGGAGGCACGCGCATGAGCGCCACCGCGACCACCCCCACACCGGCCGGCGGGCCCGACCAGCAGGCCGACCCGCGCCGCTGGGTCGCCCTGGCGGTGGTGCTGACCGCCGGCTTCATGCAGCTGGTCGACATCAGCATCGTCAACGTCGCCATCCCCTCGATCCAGCGCGACCTCGACGCCACCTACTCCCAGATCCAGTGGGTGCTGGCCGGCTACCAGCTCGCCTTCGCGGTGACGCTGATCACCGGCGGGCGGCTCGGCGACATCTTCGGACGCAAGCGCCTGTTCATGCTCGGTATGGCCGGCTTCACGCTCGCCTCCGCCCTGTGCGGCCTGGCGCAGAGCCCGGGCATGCTGATCGGCTCGCGGGTCCTCCAGGGCCTCATGGGCGCGATCATGTTCCCGCAGATCCTCTCGGTCATCCAGGTCACCTTCCCGCCGCGGGAGCGGGGCACCGCCTTCGGCATCTTCGGGGCGACCATCGGGCTGGCCACCATCACCGGGCCGCTGGTCGGCGGGCTGCTCATCGAGGCCGACCTGCTCGGCCTGGAGTGGCGGCCGATCTTCCTGGTCAACGTCCCCATCGGGATCGCCGCGCTGATCGCCGCCTGGCGCTTCCTGGACGAGTCGAGGGCGCCGCACGCGCTGCGACTCGACCTGCTCGGGGTCGCCATCGTCAGCGCCGGCCTGCTGCTGCTGGTCTACCCGCTGGTCCAGGGACGCGACCTGGACTGGCCGCTGTGGACCTTCCTGTCGATCGCCGCCGCCGTGCCGGTGCTCGGCACCTTCGCTCTCTGGGAGCGGCGCAAGAAGGCCACCGACGGCTCCCCGCTGGTCGACCCGGCGCTGTTCCGGCAGCGCGCGTTCGTCGCCGGCCTGCTGGTCGCCGGCATCTTCTTCATGGGCATCCCCGCCTTCTTCCTCATCTTCACGCTCTGGCTGCAGATCGGGCTCGGCTTCAGCGCCCTGCACGCCGGGCTCACCGGCGTGCCGTTCGCGGTCGGCTCGGCGCTCGCCTCGGCCGCCTCGGTGCGGCTGGCGCCCCGGCTGGGCCGGCGCATCCTCAGCGCCGGCTCGCTGCTGCTGGCCGCCGGCATGCTCGGGCTCATCTGGACCGTCGACCGCTACGGCGGGGCCACCCACTCCTGGCAGCTCATCCCCGCCCTGGCCGTGTGCGGCCTCGGCCTCGGCTCGGTGATCGCGCCGCTGGTCAACATCGTGCTCGCCGGCATCCGGCGGCAGGACGCCGGCTCGGCCTCCGGGGTGCTCACCACCGTCCAGCAGGTCGGCGGCGCGATCGGGGTGGCGGTCATCGGCGTGATCTTCTTCGGGCTGCTCGGCAGCCACGCCGCCACGGTCGGCAACCAGCTCGCCCCGCGCCTGCGCACCGAGTTGGAGGCGACCGGGATGCCGGGCCAGGCGAGCCGGCAGGTGGTCGCCGGCTTCCAGACCTGCTTCCAGGACCGGGCCAACGCCAAGGACCCGTCCGCCACCCCGGCGAGTTGCGCCCGGGCGCAGGCTGCCGGCCAGGGCCGGGTCGGCCAGGTGGTGGCGGCCACCGCCGAGGACGCCCGCAGGCAGAACTTCTCCGACGCCCTCGAACGCACGCTGCTGTTCGAGGTCGCCGTGTTCCTCGCCTGCTTCCTGCTGACCTTCCTGCTGCCTGGCGCCCGCGGCCCGGCCCGCGAGCCCGCGGCCGAGGCGGCGGCCGTCGCCTGACCCGGCGCCTCCAGACGCCGCCTACTGGTGGGTCGCGCCCTCGTGGCTGCGGTGCTCCGGCAGCTCGACCTGGAAGGTCGAATGCTCGATGTCGAAATGCCCGGCGAGGCAGCGGCTCACGTGGTCCAGCACCGCCGGGCCGGTGGCCCCGTCCGCAAGGACCAGGTGGGCCGAGATCACCGGCAGGCCGCTGGTGATCGTCCAGGCGTGCAGGTCGTGGACGTCGGTCACGCCCGGCGCCTCGATCAGGTGGCGGCGGACCTCGTTCAGGTCGACCCCCTTGGGGGTCGCCTCCAGCAGCACGTCGACCGCCTCCCGCAGCAGCCGCCAGGTCCTCGGCAGGATCAGCAGCCCGATCAGCGCCGAGGCGATCGGGTCGGCGCGGCGGAAGCCGGTGACCGCGATCACCACCGCGGCGGCCACGACGGCAAGGGCGGTGAGCAGGTCGCTCGCCACCTCCAGGTAGGCGCCGCGCAGGTTCAGGCTGTCCGCCTGGCCGCGCCGCAGCAGCCACAGCGAGACGCCGTTGCCGGCCAGCGCGATCACCCCGAACGCGGCCATCAGGCCGCTCGCCACCTCGGGCGGGTCGGCCAGCCGCCGCATCGCCTCCACCAGCACGTACGCTCCCACCAGCAGCAGCAGCACGGCGTTGACCACGGCGGCCAGGACCTCGAGGCGGAGGTAGCCGAAGGTCCGCTCCGGGGTCGCTGGCCGGCGCGCCAGCCAGGTCGCCACCAGTGCCAGCCCGATGCCGGCCGCGTCGGCCAGCAGGTGCCCGGCGTCGGCCAGCAGCGCGAGGCTGCCGCTGGCGAGCGCCCCGACGACCTGGACGGCGAGCAAGGTCACGGTGATGCAAAAGACCGCCGCCAGGCGGCCGCGGTGGGCCGCCGCCGCGCTCCAGATGTGCTCGTGGCTCATGGCCCCACTCTGCCACAAGGACGTTTGCGCATTACCAAGACCACGGGATCCCTGAAGGCGATCAGGGCGGACGTCAGCGTAATGCGCAAACGTCCTTGGGGGTTGCCGAGCAACAGAACGGGCCGGGCTGTTCGCCCGGCCCGTTCAGGGTCGTTGCGCGCTCAGCGCCTCGGCGCCAGCATCGAGGCCTCGTCGAGGGCCTCGTAGAGCTCTCGGGTGGCGCTCGAGTCGAACGAGACGCGAGCCTCCCGGGCCAGCCTGCGCTGCTGCCACCACGCGGCAAATTCCTTGAGCTGCATGTCCCCCTCCTGCTGCTCCGAACGCGAACCCCCCAGTCCGCGTCCCTTCCTTTGTCGCGAGCCGGTGCGGCGCATCGACAGGGGGTAGTCTCGGCGATCTTGGTAACAAACCGGCATGCCGGCGGTCACCGTTGCGAACCCGTAGGGTCACGGAACGGCAACTCCTGACGCCGTGTCCCCAAGCTCAGCGGCTGCTGAAGGCGCTCTCGCCGGTGATCTCGCGGCCGACGATCAGCGACTGGATGGCGTCGGTCCCCTCGTAGGTGGAGACGGCCTCCATGTCGGCCTGGTGGCGGGCGACGTGGTTCTCGAGCAGGATCCCGTTGCCGCCGAGGAGGTCGCGGGCGTCGGCCACCACCTGGCGCGCCCTCGCCGCGTTGTGCATCTTGGCAAGCGAGGCCATCCCCCCGGTCATCTGGCCGGCGGCGGCCAGCTGCGACAGGCGCAGGCACAGCAGCTGCATCGTGGTCACCTCGGCCAGCATGTGCGCCAGCCTCGACTGGACGAGCTGGAAGCTGGCCAGCGGCGCCCCGAACTGGGCCCGGTCCCCGGCGTAGGCGAGCGCGGCCTCGTAGGCGGCCAGGGCGTGCCCGACGGCCTCCCAGGCGACGCCGTAGCGGGTGGCGGTCAGCACCCTGGCGGTGTCGCCGAAGCCGTTGGCATGGGCCAGGCGGTTGGCGGCCGGGACGCGCACGCCGTCAAGGGTGATCTCGGCCTGCCAGACGGCCCGCTTGGCGGTCTTGCCGGTCATCACGCTGGCCGCGTAGCCGGGGGCGCCCTTCTCGACCACGAAGCCGCCGACCTTGCCGGCGTCGTCGCGTGCCCAGATGATCACCAGGTCGGCGAAGGAGGCGTTGCCGATCCAGCGCTTGGCGCCGTCGAGCACGTAGGCGTCGCCGTCGCGGCGGGCCCTGGTCTCAAGCGCCACCGCGTCGGAGCCGTGGCGAGGCTCGGTGAGGCCGAAGGCGCCGATCTTCTCCATGCGGGCCATGGCCGGCAGCCAGCGCCGCTTCTGCTCCTCGGAGCCGAGCAGCGCGATCGAGGACATCGCCAGGCCGGAGTGGACCCCGAAGAAGGTGCAGACGCTGCCGTCGCCGCGTGCCAGCTCCATGCCCACCAGGCCGGCGGCGACCGTGCTGAGGCCGGGGGCGCCGTAGCCCTGGATGCTGCCGCCGGCCAGGTTCAGGGCGGCGAGCTTCGGCACCAGCTCGAAGGGGAACTCGGCCCGCTCCCAGTAGTCGTTGATGATCGGGGTGACCTCCTTGTCGCAGAAGGTCCGCACCCGGTCGCGGAGCTCGCGTTCCTCGTCGGTCAGCATGTCGTCGATCCGGTAGAAATCGCTTGAAGACAGCTCTCGCTCGCGCATGTCGGGAGTCCCTTCGCTTCGTCGGCACTCCCTCCGAGGGTAGCACCGGATTAGCGAGCGACATTTCGACACCGACGTCGACGTCGGTCTCCCGAGTATTCCCTCGACACCGACGTCGGCGTCGCCCATGGGATTCCCCCTGCGGTACCCTCGTAACCGCCACCCATCCTGGAGGTGCGTCCGTGACCAACGACATCCGCACGGTCGCCGTGCTCGGTGCCGGCACCATGGGAGCCGCGATCGCGGCCCACGCCGCGAACGCGGGCCTCGCGGTCGACCTGCTCGACATCGCGCCCGAACGACTCGAACCAGACGACGAGGCGCGCGGGCTGACGCTCGACAACCCGACCGTGCGGAACCGCATCGTCCGTGCCAGCTTCGAGCGCATGCTCGCCGCCCGGCCCGCCGCCCTCGCGAGCCCCCAGCTCGCCCACAGGATTCGCCTGGGAAATTTCGAGGACGATTTCGATCGGGTTACCGCTGCCGACTGGGTCGTCGAGGCCGTCGTCGAGCGCCTGGAGCCCAAGCAGGAACTGCTCGCCCGGGTCGAGAAGGCGGCCAGCCAGGAAGCGGTGGTGACCTCCAACACCTCCGGGATCCCGCTGGCCCGGATCGCCGAGGGCCGCTCAGCGGGCTTCCGCCGCCGCTTCCTGGGCAGCCACTTCTTCAACCCGCCCCGCTACCTCAAGCTGGTCGAGCTGATCCCCACCGCCGACACCGACCCCGAGGTGCTGGAGCGGATGCGCGCGTTCGTCGAGCGGGTGCTCGGCAAGGGCGCGGTGGTCGCCAAGGACACCCCCAACTTCATCGCCAACCGGCTGGGCAGCTTCGCCGGCATGCACGACATGCGCTACGCGCTGGAGCGCGGCTACTCGATCGAGGAGGTCGACGAGCTGACCGGCCCGCTGCTCGGGCGGCCCAAGACGGCCACCTTCCGGCTGGCCGACCAGGTCGGCCTCGACGTGATGGTCGGGGTGGCCGACAACCTCTACGAGCTGGCCCCCGGCGACGAGAGCCGCGAGGTGCTACCGGCCCCGGAGCCGCTGCGGCGGATGCTGCAGGCCGGCCGGCTGGGACAGAAGTCCGGCGGCGGCTTCTACCGCCGCGACCGGCGCGATGGCCGCACCGTCTTCGACGTGATCGACCTCGACACGCTCGAGTACCGGCCGGCCGTCCAGCCGGAGCTGCCGATCGTGGCCGACGCCCGCGACCGCGACGACCTCGGCGAGCGGCTCCGCTTCCTGCTCGACCGGGCCGACGAGGACCGGGGCGCCCGCTACGTCCGCGACACCCTGCTGCCGTCCCTCGCCTACGCCGCCAGGCGGGTGCCGGAGATCGCCGACTCGCTGGTGGAGGTCGACCACGCCGTCGAGTGGGGCTTCGGCCACCGGATGGGCCCGTTCCGGACCTGGGACGCGATCGGCGTGCGCGACGGGGTCGCCCGCATGCAGGCCCTAGGGATCGAGGTCGCCGGCTGGGTGCGGCGGCTGCTGGAGGGGGGAGCAGAAGCCTTCTACCGCGACGGCCAGGTCTACAGCCCCGTCACCGGCCGCTACGAGGCGGTGCCGGTCGACCCGGAGGCGATCGACCTGGAACGGCGCAAGGCCGACGGCCTCAAGGTGGCCGGCAACGCCTCGGCCAGCCTGGTCGACCTCGGCGACGGGGTGCTCTGCCTCGAGCTGCACGCCCCCGCCAACGCGATCGACGCCGGCGTGCTGGAGCTCGGCGCCGAGGCCCTCCGGGAGCTGGACCGCGGGCCCTGGGTCGGGCTGCTGGTCGCCAACCAGGGCCGCAACTTCTGCGTCGGCGCCAACATCGGCGAGGTCGGCATGGCGGCCTACCAGGGCGCCTACGATCAGGTCGGCCAGGCCGCCAAGGCGCTGCAGGACCTGAACATGGGGTTCCGCTACGCCGCCAAGCCGGTGGTGGCCGCTCCGCACGGCCAGACGCTCGGCGGCGGGGCCGAGATCGTGATGCACGCCGACCGGGCGGTGGCCGCGCTGGAGACCTACATGGGGCTGGTGGAGGTCGGGGTCGGGCTGGTGCCGGCGGGAGGCGGCTGCAAGGAGCTGCTGCGCCGCCTGGTCAGCCCCGCCATGCGGGCCGCCGACGCGCCGCCGCTCCCCTTCGTGCAGCGGGTGTTCGAGACCATCGGCCTGGCGAAGGTGGCCACCTCGGCGGTGGAGGCCCGCGAG